>CAZBXG010000076.1:0-2851 GCA_964495925.1 uncultured Thiopseudomonas sp. | reverse complement strand
CATCTGGATACAATAGCCTCAGTTCGGCTCAACGCGCTGCGTGGGACTCGTTCGCACTCAATATATATAACCCCAGAAGAGGCAGCAATAATGGTCAGTTTTCCGGCGCCAATGCGTTCGCTGCATGCAATACAGTCCTGAAATCCCAGGAGAATGCCATTGGGACTGGTCTGATCGCTTCTATGGTCGGCAGTCTCACGGTCGCATCTGAGACAGTAGTATCTGGCGTGAATTATCCCGCCGCTACGACTCTATCGAGTCAACTCCTCGCTACGTCAGGCGCCCCCATAGATGTCGCTATCACCGACACCGAGCTTAAAATGGGTACCGGTTGGAACATCGATATGGATCTATTGGCTACTGGTGGCGTGGGTACAGGCTCTGAGACGCTCAATGATGAACTGAAAGCCCATTCTGGCCAGCGTGTTGGATTCGTAGTTTATATATCTAATCCCGTTCCTACTGCCTCAACATTCGTGTCCAATCCGTATTTCCAACGTCTGGCAGCGTCGAAACTCCCAACGTTCACAAGTACAACTGGCGTACCAGATATTAGATACTCAGGCGCTCTCGATGGCACATCGTGGGCAGGGTATAAGTCTGCGCCCGCTCCTGGTCAATGGGTTCTGATGTCGATAGGAATATACTCTGAGTTCGGACAGTTCCAATTGCTCGGCAGCCGAATGACAGAGGTAACGACCTAGTGTATTAGCACTCACCAGTATGCGGAGGATAGGGCAATGCTGGGGAGCACCCCGAGCGCCGTATACTGGACGTGCTAAGATCCAAGTTCCCCCGGTGTGATTGCCGGGGGACTATTTTAACAATAATAATAATAAATTAACTCTTAGGAGGTTAGCATGTCCCCGATCGCGACAAACCCATCCACTCTCGACCGCTGCCCACGTACCGTGGGGCTTAAGCTCTTGGATACTGACACTGGTGAACTAATTAATGTCCGTTGTAATACATACGCATGTGAGTATTGTGGTAAGAAGATGAGACAACGATTATATAGTGCGATACATGGATATATCCGTGAGTGGCAATATATACGTATGTGGACATTCACAGTTAAGTCTGCTGTATTCCGTAATAATGCCGATGTAGGTAATAAATTAATATCTAAAATCTGGCATACATTCATCACATATTGCCGTCGGAGTTCTGAATTATCTGATGTATCACGAAATTTCAATTATATTAAATTATTGGAATTCCATCAGTCCGGACTTCCTCACCTCCATGTCATCGTCGATAGGTATCTTCGATGGAATGTTATTCAGTCACTGTGGGAGAAGGCAATCCGCAGATATACTGACCTGTCGTGCCATGTAGGTCATTGTAGTGTGACGTTCGGCACAAATGCAAAAGGAGCTGCCCGATACGTGGCTAAATATGTAACAAAAAGTGCTTCATCCACCCACCGCGGGACACTCCATCTCTGGTCTAAAAGTGGTCGTGGCAGTATATTCTACAAACGTGAATCTACTGGTACTTGGATCTTCATCAGCTTTAGAGACCATACATATCTCCGCCTTATCTTGAATAGATTTAGAGAATCTGCACACCCGGTTACGGGTAATTCACGTTTTCATGAGCACATTCCACCATTCTCAGATGATGACATGCGCTACATGGTGTAGTGCATTGTCACCACGTGTTGGGTAATCCACTAATCGAGCCATTTTCTCATCCCCTGATCGATCCTCTCCCAGTATCGAGCAATTCCCCCATTCCCTCAATGGAGCTCGCACGCTTGCGCAGTGCCACATTGCGACATAATACTCATGGTGCGCATGCAGGCACTGCACGGCGCGTGCTCGACATACCGACACAGGAGGGGAGGAGGACGCCGCCGCCAGAGTGCCACCCCCTCCAATACACTCTGGCGGCGTCTCTGTACGCTAGCGCCGCGGCGTAAGGTATAGCGAGGGGCGGAAAAATCCGCCCCTCGCTATTCATTTTTAGACGGCGGGTCTATGGTGTCGACGCTCCCAGCCTCCTCCCCTCCTGCAATCAGCCCAATCCTACGAATCCTCTCAGTCCCTAACGCGTCTGGCAATGAGAATCGTCATCCGGTCTACTGCGTGCATCGGGCAATGAGAATTGTGGCTCCGTATACTGCGTGCTTCGGGCAATGAGAATTTCTGCTAAAAATGTGCCCGGAGGTCATTGATGTAAAAATTTCTCAAAAAATTTTGGCCGATGTATATTGCTGAGAGGCATTTTTGTAGTATCGCGGCCATTCCGCTGTAGTAAATCCCGCATATCGCTGCACGATATGCGTGCATTGCCTGTCCCCGCACGGTCGGTCGTGTGCGATACACACGCCCGCCCATGCGTTGTACGGCAATTATTCCTGTCAAATTTTTTGATATTTGAAATAAATTTTTTATATTCACGTTATAAAAATTTGACAGAAATCATTTACTACATCGGAGTCAGATATGGCACGCATCATAGGATCAGTAATCGGAGAACTGAGGGGAAAGGCCAGTGGTTACGTATTCTCTCGTAATAGAGGTGGGGCATATGTCCGCCAGTATGTCGTCCCGGTTAATCCTCGGACTGGAGCACAAACATTGGCTCGCGCGGCGTTTACGAATTCCGCATCTGGATACAATAGCCTCAGTTCGGCTCAACGCGCTGCGTGGGACTCGTTCGCACTCAATATATATAACCCCAGAAGAGGCAGCAATAATGGTCAGTTTTCCGGCGCCAATGCGTTCGCTGCATGCAATACAGTCCTGAAATCCCAGGAGAATGCCATTGGGACTGGTCTGATCGCTTCTATGGTCGGCAGTCTCACGGTCGCATCTGAGACAGTAGTATCTGGCGTGAATTATCC
>CAZBXG010000075.1:0-3333 GCA_964495925.1 uncultured Thiopseudomonas sp. | reverse complement strand
TGCATTACGACGCCGACTTTGTCCGTGCGCTGGAATACGGCATGCCGCCGACTGCGGGTGAGGGCATTGGTATTGATCGACTGGTGATGCTGTTGACCGACTCGCCGTCGATTCGTGATGTGATTCTGTTCCCGCACATGCGTCCGGAGCACTAAATGACTGACCAGCAAACCGAAAAATACAACCCGTTACACCTGATTGCCACAGCGATCATTACGGTATGTGTCACGGTGTTTTCCTTGTCCTATTACGGCTACATGCACTTTGCCAAGCCGGAAGACGCTTTGTTGCTGGCCGAATACACCATGCTGAAAACCGTACCCGGCGAGGACTACCGCGCCTCGCTGAAGCCTGCCGAGCAACACGCCCAGTGTATCGACGGCATTGTGGTGCTGTTTGACGACAAACAGAAAGGGCTCACTGGCGTATTGGTCGATGACAAAAAACGCGCGGTGCGTTGTCAGTAACATCTCTGCTGCAAGGGCGGTTTCAGCTACGAGCAAAAGGTGGACAACAAGCCGTGACCAACACAGAGTTGCTGCCAGATACAGGTCGCCACTGAAGTGGCTCTTACAAGTACTTGGTGTGGGGCTTTGTGTGGAGTACTCGGACTGATGGTGTGACCAGACTCTTCTCCGACTTTCAGGTTAGGCTACAGAGTGCATAGCCTGAAACCTGTCGGTGGTTTATGCTGTGACAGTTGTATTATCCCAGCATAGCTACAGGAGGCTACATGGCACGTATCAGCCAGCAGGTACACGACAACGTCCACATGTTCGGCGATTTGCTTGGACAAACCATGAAAGCCCAGCGTGGCGCGGAGTTTCTGGAAAAGGTCGAACTGATCCGTACCGGAGCCAAAACTGCACGCCGCGGCTCACAGGATGGTCGCAAGCAACTGGAAGAAACCCTGGCCGGACTGGCCGAGGACGAGTTGTTGCCGGTAGCGCGCGGCTTTAGCCAGTTTCTCAATCTGGCCAACATTGCTGACCAGTACCATCTGATGCGCCGCCTTGGCGATGACGAAGAACCGCCATTTGAAAATCAGATGCTGGCCCGGGTGCTACAGCGTCTGCAAGATTGTAAGCAAAGCCCGCAAGAACTGAGCAAAGCCGTCGCCAAGCTGGATATCGAGCTGGTGCTGACGGCGCACCCGACCGAAGTGTCGCGCCGTACGCTGATCATGAAGTATGACTTCATTGCCCAGCAAATGGCCGAGCTGGATCATAAGGATTTGCCTGCTGCCGAACGCGAGCAGCATATCGAGAAACTGCGCAGCTTGATTGCCGAAGTCTGGCACACCAGTGAAATCCGCAGTAACCAGCCGACACCGCAAGATGAAGCGCGCTGGGGCTTTGCCGTGATTGAGCGCTCATTGTGGCAAGCCATTCCCAAAGTATTGCGCCATGTGGATGGCGTGTTGCGCGAAGCCGGAGCGGGTCCATTGCCACTCAATGCGGCACCGATCCGCTTTGCCAGCTGGATGGGCGGCGACCGTGACGGTAACCCCAACGTGACTGCTAAGGTGACCCGTCATGTGCTGCGTATAGCCCGCTGGCTGGCCGCTGACCTGTATTTGCGTGACGTGTCACAACTGACTCACGAGCTGTCCATGCAGCGGGCCACCCCCGAACTGATGCATGTCATTGGCGAGGACACCGACGAGCCGTATCGCGTGTTGCTCAAGCGTTTGCGTGGCCGTTTGCGTCACACCCGCAGCGAATTGCAAAACGCCATTGCCCAGGACTTGCCACTGCCACAAGACATTATTCACAACCGTGCCGAGCTGCTTGACCCGTTACTGATGTGTTATCGCTCGTTACACGAATGTGGCATGGGCCTGATTGCCGATGGTGACCTGCTGGATACCATTCGTCGTGCCACCACCTTTGGCTTGTCGCTGGTACGGCTGGACATTCGGCAGGATGCGGCCCGTCATACTCAGGCTATTGACGAAATCACCCAGTGGCTGGGACTGGGCAGTTACGCCGAATGGGATGAAGAGCAGCGACAACAGTTTTTGCTGGAAGAGCTGAACAACAAGCGTCCATTGTTGAGCAAGGACTTCCAAGCCGGGGATGACACCCGTGAAGTGCTGGAAACCTGCGCCGTGATTGCGCGTGCGCCGACCGAATCGCTGGGTACTTATGTGATTTCCATGGCCAGTGCTCCATCCGATGTGCTGGCGGTGCAGCTGTTGCTGAAAGAAAGCGGCGTGCGCCGTGCGATGCGCGTGGCTCCGCTGTTTGAAACCCTGGACGACTTGGAGCATGCCGCTGGTGCGATCAGACAGTTGCTGAGTCTGGATGATTACCGCAAGCGTTTGGCCGGCCCGCAAGAAGTGATGATTGGTTATTCCGACTCGGCCAAGGATGCCGGCACTACCGCAGCGGCCTGGGCGCAATACCGTGCCCAGGAGCAACTGGTACAGGTGTGCCAGGAGGCCGGAGTAGAGCTGCTGCTGTTTCATGGTCGTGGCGGCACTGTAGGGCGTGGTGGCGGCCCTGCGCACGAGGCGATTTTGTCTCAGCCGCCGGGTTCGGTGGCCGGGCGTTTCCGTACTACCGAGCAGGGTGAAGTCATTCGCTTCAAATATGGCTTGCCGGAAGTTGCCGCACAAAACCTCAACCTGTATTTGGCGGCGGTGCTGGAGGCGACCTACTTGCCACCGGTTGCGCCGAAGGATGAGTGGCGTGCCGTGATGGACCGGATGGCGGCTGATGGTTTGGCTGGCTATCGGCAAGTGGTGCAAGAAGAACCACAGTTTGTTGAGTATTTCCGTCAGGCCACGCCGGAGCAAGAACTGGGACGTTTACCGCTGGGCAGCCGTCCGGCCCGTCGCCGTACCGGCGGGATTGAAAGCCTGCGTGCGATTCCGTGGATTTTTGCCTGGACACAAACGCGTTTGATGCTGCCGGCCTGGCTGGGCTGGGAGAGTGCGCTGGATAAAGCGTTTGCGCGTGGCGAGGAGCCAGTGCTGGATGAAATGCGTGATCAGTGGCCGTTCTTCCGTGCCCGTATCGACATGCTGGAAATGGTGCTGCTCAAGGCTGATTCGGGTATTGCCCGGCTGTATGACGAGCGGCTGGTTGACCCAGAGCTGCGTCCACTGGGCGAGCAGCTGTTTCAGCGGTTGCAGCAGGCAATCGATCAGGTGCTACGCCTGACCGGGCAGGAGGAGCTGTTTGAGCGCCATCCGGTTGTGCGTGCTTCGATCAATGTGCGGGATGCCTATCTGGATCCGTTGCACTTGCTGCAAGTCGAGTTGCTGGCGCGTTCGCGTAGTCAGGAGCAAATTTGCCCCGCCATTGAAAAAGCCATGCTGGTGACGGT
>CAZBXG010000074.1:0-3495 GCA_964495925.1 uncultured Thiopseudomonas sp. | reverse complement strand
GTGGGCATGGTTAGCTTCGGCAAGGGCGCATTCAATCAGGCCGTGCCCATCGGCCAGGTGTTGGAGGTGGCAGGCGAGATCGAGCGCCGCGCCGCGATCATCAGCCCTTGCCAGGCGAAAGCGAACGGCGAGGCCTGCGGATAAGAGCGCAGCGCCAGGAAGCGGGCCACGCCATTCATGGCGTGCAAGGGGTGCCAAGGAAGCCCGTTAGCGTTCTCGCAAGGGCTTCGGCGTCCTTCGTCTCGCATTCCCATATCACCAGCACATCCCACCCGGCGGCGGCAAGCCGCGCTAGCGCGGCCTTGTCGCGTTCCATGTTGCGTTCGAGCTTAGGCAGCCAGTAGCTCAAGTTTGACTTGGGCAAGCGTATTCCGAGCCTGCAATCGTGCCGGTGCCAGAAGCACCCATGTACGAAGATCGCTTTCTTTCGTCCTATGAAAGCTATGTCTGGCCTGCCAGGATAGCCTTTTGGATGCAGTCGATACCCTGGATAGCCAAGCTGACGAAGCGCTCGCCTGACAACTAGCTCCGGCTTGGTGCCGTGCGGCTGTATGGCGCGCATTCGCGCACTACGCTCCTCTCGGCTGAGCGTATCTACCATCGAACAACTCTTCAGATGGCTTCCAAATTCCCGACGCGAACTTGTCTGCGCGACGCAGCCATTCCTCTATTCTCTTCTCAGGGGCTACAGCTACACCCCAATATTCCTCAAAAAGAGCAGCATCCATGCGCGCTGCAGCCTTCTCCAGCTCGACTTCCATGAGCTTCAGCATGCGTGCGATGTAAAGTCCGCCGTTATCATCATTCGCCGGGTTCCCAACGCTACCGGCAGAGAACATATCTCTTGTCTGGTGGCAGATAACGCCGTGATAGGTCAGCATGAATAGAGCAACGTCATCGTATTTATGCCGTGCTCTGCCGGACTGAACGATCTGAGGGCAAAGCAAGATCGCCTCTGCGCGAAGTCGAACCTTCTCGGACTGCTCTAGTTCGGTGAATAGTCGAGCTTGCATGGGCAAGGTATGGGCCTCGCCAGGCGCATCTTCTAGCCACCATAAGCGTTCCCCTTCCTTCAATCTACTTCTTGCGTAGTTCCGGATGTAGCGCATCTTTTCGTGCATTTCGAGAACCCGGAACTCATCGTAAGAAATCCCCATGATCTCGAATAGGGATCTGGGCGCCTCAATCTGTACCTCGAATCGTGGGACGTGGGATGTTCTGACATGCATGACGCATTTTTCGTACTCGCCCCATCGCACATCCGGAGTCCCCCCCATTTTTCCGAACATGATGTAAACGTGCTTTACGGATTCGATGCGATTGGTCTCCAGAACGCTGTTGGCGACGCTCCTCCATTCGTCGTTTGCTGTGAATTTCACCTCAATGCCGAACTCGCCGATTTCTATATCGGGGAATGCTTGAGGGTGGGGGTTGAAATCGATCTCGATTCCAGGAGTTTGGATCGTTTCTTTTGTTATTTCTCGAACACGTTGCTCAAACTGCTTCGCAGCGGCAAATGGCGTCTCTCTAGCTTCGTCTCTGAGCTTGGAGGCTATGGTGTTCAAATAGTTTTCAAATTCTTCTTTTGTCATAGAGTCCTGTCGCGTGTTTTGCACCCGAAGGAGTCCACGCGACAGGCTCTGGTGTGTTTGCTTTGTCGTGTGGATTCACTTCAGGGATTGAGCTACAGCTTTGGCTATATGCCAAGCTAAGACCGGAGGCACTGCGTTCCCGATTTGGCGCTCAGTTTCACGTAACTTTGACGCGAAAATGAAATCATCGGGAAAAGATTGAATGCGGGCAGCTTCTCGCATTGAGATTCTTCGCGGCAACTCATAATGCCATTGGATATTTCCATGACACTCAGCCCGAATTGTGTAGCCTGGCCTGTCAGGGATTAGGCGACGATTTCCTTGCTCAGGGCTTTTGTTTGCGCGGCTCCAAACATGGTTAATGCCATCGTCCTCATCGAGGGCTGACAAATCATCTATGGCCTGCTTAGCTGTGATGTGGCGCGAAGGGGTGAGAATTGGCTTAGGCGGCTCAAATGGCTTAACCCCTGGCAGGGTACCAACAATCAATACCCTTTCTCGCGTCTGTGGAACGCCGTAGTCCGCAGCCAAGTAAAGCTTATGAGTTACTGAGTAGCCAAGTTCTGAAAAATCCTCAAGGACTGTTTTGAGCGCATCTGCGTGGTGCCGCATGAGCAGTCCCTTAACATTTTCGGCGACAAAAATCTTGGGCCTCACGCGGCGCACGACTTCTACCATTGCGCGGTATAGGCCGCTACGTTTTCCATTAATGCCTGCGCCTTTTCCATTCACTGATATGTCTTGGCAGGGGAAGCCGCCAATTACGACGTCAGCCTCCTTAGGAAGGCTGTCCATCATTTCCCAAATATCGCCTTGATGAATATGTGATCCGAGATTCCGCTGATATGTTTTGCAGGCTGCCTCATTAATCTCGTTAGCCCAAATGAGCTTAAAAGGCTGCTTTGCATACCGTTTTCCGAGAAAATCAAATCCACCCTTGAAGCCAAGGTCCATGCCTCCGCATCCAGAGAAAAGGGATATGACGGAAAATGTTTTAGTTTTCTTGGCGCTAGCTTTTACGTTAGGCATGGTCGGTGCTGGTGGCGTCGTGGCGCTTGCGTAAGCAAGGGTGTCGGTGCGCTCCTCCAGCGTTATATGATGCTCGATAGCCATGGCTCTACTCCTTCGCAGTAGGGTTGTGGTTAGGCTGGGACAGCGGTGGCCGCCGCTGTCCCAGCTGCCTTTTTACGGATCGCTCCATCCTAGCAGTCATGCGGAAGCCCTCTTGGTACTGGCTTCTTCGCTGGCTTTTTGCTAGGGAACAAGTCGCCCTGTCCGCCCAGATAACGTTCCACGTAGGCTTGCATGAACTCGCGCAGGACGTCAGAAGCCTGCCGTTCTGTGGTTCGGCAAGCCTCTAAGAAGGAAGTGCGAAGTTCTCGCTCTACGCGGATTCGGATGGCGGCGTCTTTCATGGGGAGCAGCTTAGCATTTGGATACACGCATGTGTATCCAATTTTGCGCCTCCGATTGTCGCATAAGTCCTGCATCTTGCGACACGTCGCCGTCTTCCCATTTTCCTTGGCGTTTTCTTGTTGCATGTTCTAGTTGCATAATTTTGAATACCTGCGACTAGAACTGGAGACAAAATGCCATGAGAGACAGAAGCGCCCCCGGCACGCTCGGCCTAGCAACCAGCGGCCTGCTGCTGGGCTATGCCCGCGTCAGTACCGACGCCCAGGACTTGACCAACCAGCGCGAGCAACTGGCCGCCGCCGGCTGTTCACGCATCTTTGCCGAGAAGGTCACCGGCACCCGACGCGACCGGCCGGAGCTGGCCCGGCTGCTCGATCACCTGCGGCCTGGCGACGTGGTGACCGTGACCAGGCTAGACCGCCTGGCGCGATCCACCCGCGACCTGCTGGACATTGCCGAGCGCATCCAGGCGGCCGGCGCTGGCCTG
>CAZBXG010000073.1:0-3506 GCA_964495925.1 uncultured Thiopseudomonas sp. | reverse complement strand
AATAAAGCCTTGTGCGACTAAAGGCTACTGTGTACATTGTTGGGCTTTGGCTGCCCAGCGCCGCCATTCTGTCGAGAATGTACCTCAAAAGAGGTTGCGACACTTAATTACAATTAAAGCTATTCATTCAAGAGGAGCATAATAAAATGCGCGTGATCTTGCTGGGAGCGCCAGGTGCCGGTAAAGGTACCCAGGCAGGCTTCATTACCAAACAATTTGGTATTCCACAAATTTCCACTGGCGACATGCTGCGTGCAGCAGTCAAGGCCGGCAGCCCACTGGGCCTGAAGGTCAAGAACGTCATGGAAACTGGCGGTCTGGTCTCTGACGAGATCATCATCGACCTGATCAAGGAGCGTATCCAGCAGGACGATTGTGCCAATGGCTTCCTGTTTGACGGTTTCCCGCGCACCATTCCGCAGGCTGAAGCCCTGCGTGATGCCGGTGTAGCGATTGACCATGTAGTAGAAATTTCTGTTGATGATGAAGAAATCATCAAACGCATGGCGGGTCGTCGCTTCCACGCTGCATCGGGTCGTACTTACCATGTCGAGTACAACCCGCCAAAAGTGGCTGGCAAAGATGACGAAACCGGCGAAGAGCTGGTACAGCGCGACGACGACAAAGAAGAAACCGTGCGCCACCGTCTTGAGGTTTACCACGAGCAAACCAAACCACTGGTCAGCTTCTACCAGGACATGGCAGCAGCCAACGGTGTGCCGAAATACAGCGCCATTGCCGGTGTCGGCAGTGTTGATGACATCACTGCCAAAGTGATGGCTGCTCTGGGCTGATCGCCCGGACGCAAATGCTGTTGATAAAAGCCGCCTGCTGGGCGGCTTTTGTTGTTGTGGTTAACACTTGAGGTTTGCAGTCAGTGACTTTCCACAGCAGCAATATCTGCAGACAAGCGCTGATTTTGTAATAATTTCCCGTGAATACCCAACGAGCCATTTCCACATGACCACTTTACTCGCCATTGATACTGCCACTGAAGCTTGCTCGGTTGCTCTCTTGCATGACGGCAAGGTGTATAGCCGTTATGAGGTGATTCCGCGACTGCACGCCCAACAGGTGTTGCCGATGGTGCAGCAGGTGCTGGACGAAGCCGGAATCAAGTTACCGGTGATTGATGCGATTGCATTTGGCCGTGGGCCGGGCGCATTTACCGGGTTGCGGATTGCCGTAGGGGTGGTGCAAGGGCTGGCGTTTGCGCTGGATAAACCGGTATTGCCGGTGTCCAGTCTGGCTGCGATTGCCCGCAGGGCCTGGCGTGAGCATGGAGCAGAGCAGGTGGCGGTAGCCATTGATGCGCGCATGGATGAAGTGTATTGGGGCTGTTATGCCATGCAAGATGGCCGGCTGGAACTGCAAGGCATTGAGCAGGTATGTGCCCCGGAACAAGTCGCACTGCCACGAACCGCAGCGGGTGACTGGTTGGCAGCAGGAACCGGCTGGCAAGCCTACGCGGGACGCATCAATGTAGCTGTTAGCGGGCAGGCCAGCGAGTCTTTGCCGCATGCCGAAGATGTTTTGCAGCTGGCTTTGCACGACTGGCAGCAGGGCAGGGCCGTCAGTGCCGAACAGGCGTTACCGGTTTATCTGCGTGATCAGGTGGCTACGCCAAAAGCACCAGTGGCGTAAATTCACCATCGTTGATAAAAATATGCACGGAGTCGCTTTGGTGACGCTTTAGCGGTTTATTCGAGGCTGAAGGAAACGGATTTCGGTTGCCGGTTTCACGGGTTCTGGCTAAAGTAGACGCATCTTTTGAGGTTGTCCCATGCGTATTGATGGTTTTTCTCCCGCTTATGTGCCTAATCGCACCACCCGGCCTGATGCCGTGGCGGTGGCTGAGGATGTTGCACGTCAGGATGAAAGCCGTAATCGTCAAGCCAACAACCTGTCACAAAGTGCTCGTCCGCAAACTCTGCAAGCAGTTTCACAACTGCAGGCGCAGGAAGAATATCAGCGTTATCAAGAGCGCCAGGCCAGCATTCCCCGTCAGCTGCCGTGGCAAAATCAGCAGGCCTTGAGCAGCTATGCCAGCACTGCCGACATGGTGGATGATCTGCCGAAAGATGCAGCTCAGGTACTCGGGCTTGACCTGTACGCCTGATGAACGTTCGCATTGCTGCACTTGAGACGGAGCTGGCGGAGCAAGCTGCTGCTCTGAGCATGCAACTGGCTTTGCCGCACACAGACAATCCACTTTTTGAGCTGCAACTGACACAAAACGGATTACAACTGCAGGAGCTTGGCAGTAAAGCTGGTCCGGTCCGGGTTGATTTCGTGGGTGGAGCTGCAGCCCATCGTCGTCAGTTCGGTGGTGGCAGCGGACAAATGATTGCCAAAGCGGTGGGAGTGCAGGGCGCGGTGCGGCCTCATGTGCTGGATGCAACTGCCGGACTGGGGCGGGATGCGTTTGTGCTTGCCTGCCTTGGCTGTAAAGTTGATTTGATCGAACGTAATCCGGTCGTGGCAGCCTTGTTGCAAGACGGTTTACAGCGTGCGCAACAGGATGCGGAGGTCGCGGCAGTTATGGCGCAGATGGAGCTGCAGCAGGGTAATGCCATAGAGCTGATGCAAAACTGGCAGGGCGAGCCGCCACAAGTTATTTATCTGGACCCGATGTTTCCCGAGCGCAGCAAGAGCGCACAGGTAAAAAAAGAGATGCGCCTGTTTCAGCCACTGGTGGGTGGTGATGATGACGCGCCGCTATTGTTGGCAGCAGCGCTGGAATTGGCCAGTCACCGGGTGGTGGTGAAGCGGCCACGCATTGCTCCGGCACTGGAAGGACCCAAACCGGGCTATGTCTTGCAGGGCAAATCGAGCCGTTTTGATATTTATCCGAAAAAGTCGCTGAAGCCGGAATAAATATGAGTGAGCTGATTCCGTTAATGGAAGAAATAACAGCCTGTACGTTATGCAAGGAGCATTTGCCATTGCCGCCAAGACCAATCTTGCAGGCGGGTGTAGGGGCACGGATTTTGATTATTGGTCAGGCTCCGGGCTTGCGGGCACATGAAAGCTGGACCCCTTGGAATGATCCGAGTGGCGAGCGCCTGCGTGACTGGATGCAGGTGAGTCGCGAGCAGTTTTATAACCCTCATTTGTTTGCCATTGTGCCAATGGGGTTTTGTTATCCGGGGAAAGGTAAAAGCGGTGACCTGCCGCCGCGTAAAGAGTGTGCGCCGCAGTGGCATGCACGTTTGCTGGCGCAACTGCCGGATATTGGCCTGACTTTGTTGATTGGCCAATATGCACAAAACTATTATTTGCGTGATGGCCACAGCACCCTGACCGAGCGGGTAAAAAACTGGCGCAACCACCCGGGCAACATTCTGCCCTTGCCGCATCCGTCCCCGCGTAATATAGCCTGGTTTCAGCGTAACCCCTGGTTTGCCGATGAGGTTATCCCCGAGCTTAGGTTGCGGGTCGCGGCATTATTGTCTGCCTAGGCTGCTGTTGGACTTGACTCTCAGGGGCAAGCCCCTTCGCACAGG
>CAZBXG010000072.1:0-4077 GCA_964495925.1 uncultured Thiopseudomonas sp. | reverse complement strand
CGTCTGAAACCACTACGATCATTTTTGCGACGGCTGGTACGCGGGGACACCGGCTTGCTCAGACGCTTCTCTTGGCGAACAATCTTGTCTTTCACCTTCGGGTTCAGGTCAGGCAACAACACCGGCTCCAGACCGCACTCTTTACTGAGGATATCCACCTCACCCTGATTCAGCTCGCGCCAGCGGCCTACGCTCAGCGCCGACGTTAAAAATACCGGTCCAAAACGCACCCGCTTCAAACGGCTGACCACCAGACCCTGGGATTCCCACAGGCGGCGTACTTCACGGTTGCGGCCTTCCATCACCACGCAGTGATACCAGCGGTTAAAGCCGTCGCCCTCGGGTGCCGCCTGAATATCAGTAAACTTGGCCGGACCGTCTTCGAGAACAACACCGTTTTTCAGGTTCTCGATCATCTCCTCGGTGACTTCACCACGCACACGCACTGCATACTCTCGGTCCATATTATTGGACGGGTGCATCATGCGGTTGGCCAGCTCGCCATCTGTGGTAAAAATCAGCAAGCCGGTAGTGTTGATATCCAGACGGCCAATATTGATCCAGCGACCACCTTTCAGGCGCGGCAAACGCTCAAATACGGTCGGGCGGCCTTCCGGATCACGACGGGTACAGACCTCACCTTCCGGCTTGTTGTACAAAATGACTCGGCGCAAAGTTGCAGTTTCCTTGTCCTGCCTGACCGCTTCGCCATCCACGCTGATACTGTCACGCGGCGTAACGCGCATGCCCAAATGGGCCACCAGACCATTGACCTTGATGCGGCCATCCTTGATCCATTGCTCTGCGTCACGACGAGAAGCCACGCCCAGACGAGCCAGCACTTTTTGCAGTTTTTCGCCTACTGGTGGTCTGACTTCTTCAGTGGTTTCTGTTTTGTTGTTGTGTGTGTTCATGTCACCTCCCGGTGGGATTATTTAAAGGATGCGCATTATAGCCTGCGCTAAAAAAATCATCCCAAGATATTTCACCAGGTTTGATTTACAGCTTGGCCAGCACGGCTCGAAAGCTTTCCAGCCCTGCTTCCAGGTTTTCAATGATTTCCTCCGCCAGCTCGTCCGGTTCTGGCAGGTTTTCCAGATCTGTCAGGCTTTTGTCGCGCAGCCAGAACACATCCAGGCTGGTCTTGTCCCGAGCCATCAGCTCGGCAAACGAATAGCTACGCCAGCGACCATCCGGGTTGGTTTCTGCATCCCAGGTGGCCTTGCGCAGCGCAAGATTTTCCGGGCTATAGCACTGGATAAACTCCTGCAAATCCTCATAGCGCAGCGGTTTGCGCTTAAGTGTGTGGTGGATATTGGTGCGGTAATCGTAAAACCAGACTTCTTTCGTCCACGGCTCGGGGCTGGCCGGCTGGTTATCGAAAAATAGCACGTTGGCCTTCACACCCTGTGCGTAAAAAATACCCGTTGGCAGGCGCAAAATTGTGTGTAAGTTGGTGCTTTCCAGCAGCTTTTTACGGATGATTTCACCCGCGCCACCTTCAAACAACACGTTGTCCGGCACCACCACTGCCGCCCTGCCCGTGGTTTTGAGCATGCTACGAATATGCTGCACAAAGTTAAGTTGTTTGTTGGAGGTCGTAGCCCAAAAATCCTGGCGATTATAGGTAAGGTCTTCGCTTTCCTGCTCACCCTCTTCATTGGTAAAGCTCATCGAGCTTTTCTTACCAAATGGCGGGTTGGCCAGCACATAATCCACGCTGACCGGACTCGACGCAATCAGCGCATCATTGGGCGAAATCAGGCTTTCACCGTCCATCTCGCCGATGTTGTGCAAAAACATGTTCATCAGGCACAGGCGACGGGTATTGGCGACAATTTCATTGCCGTGGAAGGTGCTGTTTTTCAGGAACTGTTTTTGTTCCTTGTCCAGTTTCTGTTTGACCAGATAATCATAGGCCGCCAGAAAAAACCCGCCCGTGCCGCAGGCCGGATCAGCAATGGTTTTGCCCGGCTGCGGGCGCACGCACTCCACCATCGCCTGAATCAGCGGGCGCGGCGTAAAATACTGCCCGGCACCGGACTTGGTATCTTCGGCGTTTTTCTCCAGCAGGCCTTCATAAATATCGCCTTTGATATCCGCGCCCAGCATCAGCCAGTTGGCGTCATCAATCATGTCAATCAAGCGGTAAAGCTTGGCCGGGTCTTGGATTTTGTTTTGCGCCTTGGTGAAAATCTGCCCCAGCATGCCCCTGCCCCGACCCAGCTCACGCAAAATCTCCACGTAGAGCATTTCCAGGCTGGCACCTTTGCTGTCTTTCAGTGCCTGCCAGGAATACTGCGGCGGAATACCCATATCCCGGTTGTACGGCTCTTTGCTGTACTCGTCAGCCATCTTCAAGAAAATAAGATAGGTCAGCTGCTCCAGGTAGTCGCCATAACCCACGCCATCATCACGCAAGGTGGTGCAAAAACTCCAGACACGGGAAACAATGGATGATGCGTTCATGGTTTATTTTCCTTGCACTAAAAGGTATTACATTAAAAAAGGATGGCTTGGCGCGCCGCCCGTTAAATGCCGCTCTGTTTGTGCGACCAAGCTGGAAATTTCGGCGCACAAGTATTGCCAAAACTGCTCGTTTTTCACTGTTTTTTCTACTATTTCAGCAGGTAAAAACCGCGTCATTTCATGGCGAAAATCGCGCTTTATTTGCGCATCGTTAACTAATAATTCGACGCGCTTGCGTGCTAAACCTAAAAACTCTGCTTGGGTGCGCCGGTGATCGTTGAGCTTGTTAGGCAGCAGCTCAAACGCTGGTTTGACAGTTTGTTGCTTTAACCAAAGTAAATCCCACAAATCACGATTTTTTATTCGCCCGCGCCTAAGGGCAAACGCCAAGATTTTATCGGCGTAAATTTCTTCCAGTGACTGAGCATTTAAAATCAACCCTTGTGTGCCTATAGCCACGCCATAAGGATTCAACAACGTGCGCGGCCGGGGTTGATAGCTGGGAATGGCACAAATATCAATATGAATACGCTGCGCAGGCAGGTCTTTACGCTCGGGGCGGGTTTGAATTCGCAGCTTCCAGGTATCAACGTTGCCCGCTTCTTTATGCGGTTCGCTCACCTGTACGCTTAGGCCGTACTTGGTCTGTAATTTATTGACCAGAACTGTTTTGAGCTCTGCCAGTGTTTCGCGCTTAAAGTCTGCGCCACCGGTAAATTCCAGATCCTCACTTAAACGATTTGAGCCATAGCAGGCACGCAAGCATGTGCCGCCAATAAAGCACAGCGTTTGCAGTAAGCCAGCATCACTCATGGCAAGCAAAATATCGTGGTGCAGCAGCTCTTTTTCGACCACCACACGCAACGATGTCAATTCAATATTGCGGCTTAACGCCTGGCTTACCATTTCATCAAACAGGCTCATTGACCAAGCTCCAATCAATCAAATCCAAATTGCGCTGATGCCGACGCATATCGCGTATGGCTTGCGGTATCGAGGCACGCCACAGGCGGCACTCGGCATCGTAGGCAAGATGAGGCTGCAAATCAGAAGGTGTTTGGCTGGTGTGAATAAACTCAATCTTTCCCCAGCGCCCGCAATCCAGAGTATGCGTTCGCCCGGACGACAAAAGCGTGATCCAGTTCAGCGGGATTTGCGAAATGACGCCGCTGTCACTCAAAGCCGTTTCCAGGCTAATGTAATTAAACTCATGGGCGCGCAAGCGTGCAGCAGCATGAAAAAGAATATGGCCCAAAACCGGCTTGGCCGGATGATACAGATACAAACCACGGCACACGCGCTCAAGCTGCCTGCCCTTTGCCGCCCGGCTCAACAACGCACGGTAGGCTGCGTCACTGATATCCCCCACCAACACGCGCATATCCGCAGGCGTGAATAAATACCGTTCGGGCGTAGCGAGCTGCTCAAGCCCTTGGTACAGACGCTCTAACGGCTGCGAGACAAGCTGTAATTTATCCATGGCCACTCATAATTTACACATGAAGTGACGAAAAGTGTAACCTAATGGGTAATTAGGTGCCAGCTAAACCTTCACCATCAAAGCCAGATAGTCTTTAGCCAACCGTTCGAGCGTTTGCTGTGATTGAC
>CAZBXG010000071.1:2399-4119 GCA_964495925.1 uncultured Thiopseudomonas sp. | reverse complement strand
GCGCGCAGCTTGTGCAATTGCTGAGCCAGTCCTTGCAGTTCGCTGATGCGGGTTTCAACGTGAACTATATGTTCGTCCAGCACTTGGTTGGCGGTTTGGCAGGTGCCAGCGGGGTTGTCACGTACATCCAGCAAAGCGCGGATTTCTTGCAGCGACAGGTCCAGAGCACGGCACTGGCGAATAAAGAGCAGACGCTCCAGGTGAACCTGATTGTAATGCCGATAGTTGGCAGCGGTGCGGGCAGGTTCGGGTAACAGGTGTTCACGTTCGTAGTAGCGAATGGTTTCTACTGGTGTGTCGGTTTGTCGTCCTAGTTCTCCGATACGCATGGCTTGACTCTATAGTGGCTTCAGGGTTTTTAATCCTGTCATGAGTTTTGTTTGGCGGCCAGAGGGTTTTGCCAAATTGGAGGTTACATGACAGATTCTCACGATCATTCCAATAAATGCTGTGCGCCAGAACTGGATGCCACGACAGTAGAACCAGCCGCGCCCCCGCTGCATGGTCATGAAAAAATCACCCTGCAAGTCGAGCAGATGGACTGTCCGACCGAGGAGCGGCTGATCCGCGACAAGCTGGCGCGTAATCCGCACGTCAGTGCGCTGCATTTCAACTTGCTGGAGCGTCGTTTGCAAGTACACCACGCGCCCGGGCAACAGCAGTCGGTGATTACCGATATTGCGGCGCTGGGGATGCAAGCCGTGCCGTTATTGTCAGGAGCCGAAGCAGCCACTGACGAAGGCAGTGGCAACAAACGATACTTATGGCGATTGGTGGCAGCAGGTGTACTGGCAGCGGTTGCCGAAGGTGCCGAGCTGTTACAGCCGGACAGTACCTTGTGGACACTGGTCCCGGCCTTGGTCAGTGTGCTGTTGATTGGCGGGCCTATTATTCGCAAGGGCTGGATTGCCATCCTCAACCGTAACCTCAATATCAATGCGCTGATGAGCATTGCCGTCACCGGTGCATTTCTGATTGGCCACTGGCCGGAAGCGTCCATGGTGACCTTTCTGTTTGCCCTGGCCGAGCTGATAGAAGCGCGCTCCCTGACCCGTGCCCGTGATGCAGTACGCAGCCTGATGGTCATGACACCGGAAATGGCACTGGTGCAGCAGGAGGATGGCAGCTGGCAAAATCGGGCGGTAGACGGCATTGCCGTAGGCAGCCTGATCCGGCTGGCGCCGGGTGAACGGGTGGCGCTGGATGGCGATATTGTCGAAGGCAGCTCGGCGTTTGACCAGTCGTCGATTACCGGTGAAAGCCTGCCGGTCGAGCTGGGTATAGGCGAGCGCATTCATGCAGGCTCGCTCAACACCAGCCACGAGGTGCTGTACCGCAGTGTAGCGCTGGCAGATGACAGCCTGCTGGCCAAAATCATGCATCGGGTGCAGGAAGCTCAGGCCAGCCAGGCACCAACCCAGCGCTTTGTTGATGCTTTTTCCCGCATCTACACGCCAGTGGTGGTCGTGATTGCCATTCTGGTAGCGCTGTTGCCGCCATTATTTGCCGGAGGCAACTGGCTGGATTGGTTGTATAGCGCGCTGGTGCTGTTGGTAATTGCCTGTCCTTGTGCCCTGGTGATTTCCACACCAGTAGCGGTGGTCAGTGCGCTGGCACAAGCGGCACGGGCAGGGATTCTAATCAAGGGTGGCGTGTATCTGGAGCAGGCCCGCGAGCTGAAAGCGGTAGCTTTTGACAAGACCGGCACCCTGACCATGGG
>CAZBXG010000071.1:0-2299 GCA_964495925.1 uncultured Thiopseudomonas sp. | reverse complement strand
GCGGCAGCAACTGGCCAAATTGCAAGAGCAGGGTTTTAGTGTCAGCGTATTGGCGGATGACAAACAGGCGCTGGGCTGGTTTGCAGTGCAGGACCCGATCAAGCCGTCAACACCCGATGCAGTACGCCAGTTGCACGAATTGGGTGTGCAGACGCTGATGCTGAGTGGCGACAACCAGCGGGTTGCGGCCAACATAGCGGCACAGGCTGGCATCGACAAGGTGCATGCTGAATTACTGCCGGAAGACAAGCTGCAACTGATTGATGAGCTACAGCAGCAAGGCTTGAAGGTAGCAATGGTCGGTGATGGCATCAATGACGCTCCGGCTTTGGCGCGCGCCGATATTGGCTGTGCCATGGGCGTGGCCGGTACCGATACTGCCGTGGAAACTGCTGATGTCGCGCTGATGGATGATGATTTGCACAAGTTGCCACAGCTGATTCGCCTGTCACAGCAGACCGCGATCATCTTGCGACAAAACATCAGTGTTGCACTGGGCCTGAAAGTAGTATTTTTACTTCTGGCGCTGACCGGTCACGCCACCATGTGGATGGCGGTGTTTGCCGATGCCGGTGCCAGCGTATTGGTGACCCTGAACAGCTTGCGCCTGTTACGTTCGAAGCAAAGAGATTGTTGAACGGGTCAGTGATTGCCAAAGGTGTCCGGTTGCAGCCACCCCGCCAGCCGGACAGGCTATAACATCGGGAGTAAACACTCCTGAAGCCTGAGAAGTATCAAGGGAAAAAATGACCCCACAACGAAAAGCAACGATTATTTCTTCTACCGTTGCCGCTTTGCTGACACTGATGAAACTGGTGGTTGGTATTGCCAGCGGTTCGGTTGCAGTGCTGGCATCGGCGGTTGATTCCATCCTCGACATGTTCGTGTCGCTGTTTAATTACTTTGCGATTTTGAACTCGGAAAAGCCTGCCGATAAAACCTTCAACTACGGGCGGGGCAAAATTGAGGCGCTGGCGCTGGTGATCGAAGGCACCATCATTACCCTGTCTGGTTTGTACTTATTGTATGAGGCGATAAAGAAAGCACTTACCGGCGGGGAATCACAATATCTGGGTATTTCCATTTATGTGATGATCGCGTCACTGGTGATAACCGTTTGTCTGGTCATGTACCTGAATTATGTGGCCAAAAAAACCCGTTCCATGGTAATCGAAGCGGATGCCTTGCACTACAAAACGGATATGCTGAGCAATATTGCCGTATTGCTGTCGCTTGCCGTGGTTGGCTATACCGGTGTTGAACTGGTTGATGTGCTGATTGGTGCGGGCATTGCGTTTTATATCATTTACTCGGCGTTCGAGCTGATTAAAAAAGGCGTGCTGGTCTTGCTGGACAGGGCACTGGATGACGAGTTGGTGCTGGAAATTGAGAAAGTGATTGTAGCCACTGACCGGGTTAACGGTTTCCATCTGTTAAAAACTCGGGAAGCAGCACATCAGACCTTTGTGGATGTGCATGTGGTGTTTGACCACCTGATTACTCTGGTCGAGGCGCACAAGGTCAGCCATAAAATAGAGGCAAAAATAAAGCGGCTGGATCAGGGCAGAAGCTGGATCATCAACATTCACATGGACCCTTATGATGATTACTGGGTCAATGACATGCCAAAGAAAAACAGGCCGACCGAATAGTAGCAGTTCATCAGAGAAGCAGCTGGACAGCTTGCCTGATCAGCAAATAAAGCCGTCCAGCTGCAACAGGCTCAAGCCAGCCTTGGACCAGCCCCACCAGGCCAGTGCCAGCAGGGCACACAGGCCTAGTACAATCAGGCCGTGGACAAGTTGTTTGCGCATGCTGTATCCCTCCGGACAGGTTGCTCCTTGATGGGTAGGTTGAGCAGTGCAGCCAGTACACTGAGCAGGATCGAAATATTCCAGACCAGATCATAGCTGCCGCTTTGATCATACACCCAGCCGCCGAGCCAGCCACCGGCAAAAGAACCCAACTGGTGAAACAAGAAGGCAATGCCGGCGAGCATTGACAGGTGTTGTACGCCGAACAGGGTGGCAATGGTGCCGTTGGTCAGAGGGACGGTGGATAGCCAGAGTAGCCCCATCACGATACCGAACAGGTAGGCCGAGGTGGTACTGAGCGGCAGAAAAACAAACAGGCTGATCACGATTGCGCGGCTGAAATATAACAAGGCCAGTAGCCTGGGTTTGGCAAAGCGACCGCCGAGCCAGCCGGCCACCCAGGTGCCGGCAATGTTGAACAGGCCAACCAGAGCCAGCACCATGGTGCCGGTTTGTGCCGAGAGTTGTTGGTCAATCAGGTAAGA
>CAZBXG010000070.1:0-4237 GCA_964495925.1 uncultured Thiopseudomonas sp. | reverse complement strand
CTGAGCGCCAACGGTGAACAGCCATGGGTCATTGGCCAGATCAATGCCGCTGCGGCTGACACGCCAGCTCTTGTTCTGAACAACCTCAAACAGCACTGAGCATGGCTGCCAAATCCATTGTCGTGCTGATTTCCGGTTCCGGCAGCAACCTTCAGGCGCTGTTGGACCACTTTGCTAACCAGACGGATAAAGCACGGATCACCGCCGTTTTCAGCAACAAAGCTGATGCCTTCGGCCTGCAGCGAGCTGCCAAGGCTGGTTTGCCCTGCCACGTGCTGTCGCACAGGGATTACCCTGACCGGGTCAGTTTTGACCGGGCCATGGCTGCCGCAGTGGACCAATACCTGCCAGATCTCGTTATTCTGGCAGGTTTCATGCGTATTCTGACTCCCGAATTTACCGGACACTACGCCGGACGCCTGTTCAATATCCATCCATCGCTACTGCCCAAATACAAAGGGCTGGATACCCACCAGCGCGCACTTGATGCAGGAGACAGCGAACACGGTTGCAGTGTGCATTTTGTCACCTCCGAGCTGGATGGCGGGCCGGTAATTGTGCAAGCACGCACTGCTGTACTGCCCGAAGATAATGCTGATAGTCTGGCGCAAAGAGTTCATCAGCTGGAACACCAGATCTACCCGCTGGCTGCTCAGTGGTTTGTTGATGGTCGCCTGCAACTCGGGCCGCAGGGTGCTGTCCTAGACGGTATCGAATTGCCGTCAGGCGGACACCTCTTTGCAGCCAGCCATCCTTAAAGGAGCTTTCACATGTTGCGCACATTCTTCTCCCTGCTTCTGCTTGCCTCCAGCAGCCTGCTGGCAGCTCAGCCTTTGCAACCTTTCCAGGCCAGCTACACCGCAGACTGGAAACAACTGCCCTTCACCGGTACCGCCGAACGCTCCCTGCAACAACAAGCTGACGGCAATTGGAAACTGAGCTTCAAAGCTTCCATGTTAGTGGCCGGTGTCAGCGAGTCCAGCACCTTCCGCCTGCAAGGTGATCAGCTGCAACCTTTACGCTACAAATATGACCGTACCGGTCTGGGCAAGCCAAGAAAAAACCGGCAGGAGTTTGACTGGACAGCCATGCAAGTCAACGGCAGCGGCAAAGATGGCATTATCCAGCTGCCGCTGCACGCTGGGATACTGGACAAGTCCAGCTATCAACTCGCCTTGCAACATGATATTGCCAATGGTGTCGACCAGCTCAGCTATATCGTGCTCGATGGCGACGATCTGGATACCTATGATTTCCGTCTGCTCGGTGCAGAACGTATCGAAACCCCACTAGGACAGCTGAACACCATCAAAGTCGAACGCGTACGCGACCCCGGCCAAAACAAACGCAAAACCACTCTCTGGTTTGCCAAGGACTGGGGCTATTTGCTGGTACAGCTGAACCAAGTAGAGCGCGATGGCAAGGAATACACCATCATGCTGCAAGAAGGTCTGGTTGATGGCCAAGTAGTCAAAGGCCTGAACTGATCAGCCGCCATTGTTATCAGCCTGACGGTGCACTGCTGTCAGGCTGACGGCCATCCATAGTCAGCACGCTGCTATTCAACTCAACACTCCTGCCCAGCCTTTTCGATCTGCCCTTTCTGCACAACTGCTATTTTCAATCGGATTGCGTCGAGGTGCACCGTAATTTGCATAATCTATTTATTAGTATTATGCTTTATATGAAATAATCTCTATCCAGCATTCAGGAAATCACCATGACATTAAAAACTGTGCAAGTAACCGGCCATATGGGCAATGGCATGACTATCGAGCTTGCTTGCGGTAAACACAAGGTATATATCGACCAACCCACCAATGCCGGTGGTGCCGATCTTGGTCCCACACCGCTGGAAATGATGCTGGCTGCTTACGCCGGTTGCTTAGGCAGCATTGGCCGTATTGTCGCTCACCAGGAAAAAATAAATTTGCGCGGCATGCAGTTTACCGTTGCAGCCGACTATGATCCAGCACACCTGCTGGGCCAGGAAACCACAGCTCGTGCCGGCTTTCAGGAAATACGCGTGAATGTCGAAATTGATGCCGAGCTGGATGATGCCGCCAAGCAGGATTTTCTGGAGCGCGTCGAAGCACGCTGCCCTGTGTTTGACAACCTGAGCAATCAGACTCACTTGGTTACCCAGCTGGTCAAGTAAGCTCCTAAGGCTTATGAAGTGGGATTATCTTGGCACCTGGATAATCCCACAACTGCGCATTAGCCGATGCTGTAGTCAGCAACTCCAATAAGAAACTCAACCGCCAAGAATGTACAGCCTAAGACTAAAGATCCGGCTATACAGCCTTTGAGGTTATTCACCGCTTGATCGCACCTCTCTATTATCGATAGCACAGCCCTCAGTCCTGCACTGCGGGAGACCGATAAAAAAGAGGCTATAACCATGATCTATGCACAACCCGGTACCGAAGGTGCCCTGTTTAACGTCAAGCCACGCTACGGCAACTACATCGGCGGCCAGTTTGTTCCGCCTGTCAACGGTAAGCACTTCACCAACACCACTCCGGTAACTGGCGCTGTATGCGGTGAGTTCCCCCGCTCTGACGCTGACGATGTCAACCTGGCACTGGATGCCGCCCATGCCGCCGCACCTGCCTGGGGTAAAACGTCGGTACAAGAGCGCTCACGCATCCTGCTGCGCATCGCCGACCGTATTGAAGAAAACCTTGAGCTGTTGGCCGTGGCCGAAACCTGGGATAACGGTAAAGCCATCCGTGAAACCCTCAACGCCGACATTCCGCTGGCTGCCGACCACTTCCGCTATTTTGCCGGCTGCATTCGTGCGCAGGAAGGCACCGCCGCAGAAATTGATGAACACACCGCTGCCTATCACTTCCGTGAGCCACTGGGTGTGGTTGGCCAGATCATTCCCTGGAACTTCCCTCTGCTGATGGCAGCCTGGAAGCTGGCTCCAGCTCTGGCTGCCGGTAATGCCATTGTGCTCAAGCCTGCCGAGCAGACTCCATTTTCCATCACCATCCTAATGGAAGTGATCGGTGACCTGCTGCCAGCTGGCGTACTTAACATCGTTCACGGTTTTGGTCAGGAAGCCGGTGAAGCTCTGGCCAGCAGCACCCGCATCGCCAAAATCGCATTTACCGGTTCTACTCCGGTTGGCCGCCACATCATGAAGCTGGCTGCTGAAAACATCATCCCGAGCACGGTAGAACTGGGCGGTAAATCACCCAACATCTACTTTGAAGACATCATGCAGGCCGAGCCGGGCTTTATCGAAAAAGCGGCTGAAGGTCTGGTGCTGGCGTTCTTTAACCAGGGCGAAGTCTGTACCTGCCCGTCCCGCGCCCTGATTCAGGAGTCCATCTACGAGCCGTTCATGGCCGAGGTGATGAAAAAGGTCAAACAAATCAAACGTGGCAATCCGCTGGATACTGAAACCATGGTCGGAGCCCAGGCTTCAAAAGCCCAGTTTGACAAGATTATGTCTTACATGGATATCGCCAAAGAAGAAGGTGCCGAGCTACTGACTGGTGGTGATGTTGAAAAGCTGGACGGCGACTTGGCTAACGGTTACTACGTGCAACCGACCCTGTTCAAGGGTCACAACAAAATGCGCATCTTCCAGGAAGAAATCTTTGGTCCAGTCGTTGCCGTCACTACCTTCAAGGACGAAGCCGAAGCACTGGCCATGGCCAACGACTCCGAGTTTGGTCTGGGCGCTGGCCTCTGGACCCGCGACATCAACCGTGCTTACCGCATGGGCCGTGGTATTCAGGCAGGTCGTGTATGGACCAACTGTTACCACCTGTACCCTGCCCACGCAGCATTCGGCGGTTACAAAAAATCCGGTGTCGGCCGTGAGACGCATAAAATGATTCTAGACCACTACCAGCAAACCAAAAACCTGCTGGTTAGCTACAACACCAATCCGCTCGGCTTTTTCTAAGCTAGACCTCCGTCATCGGCACCTACGTGCCGATGACCACTATCTCTGACAGCTCCACGTTCCCGGCTGTTTAGCCTCTACAACACACAATTCCTGACTTGCCTCAAATGGCAGGTCGAGTTACTGCTGGACAATACAGAAGCAACTCGGGTACTTTTGCAATCAAAATGCCACCAATCAATATGCTGGCAAAATCAGGGAGAGGTCAGGATGCTGAACGATTCAATATCACTAGAAAGTCTGGGAATTTTGCTGGTCGAACCTTCTGCCGTACAGCAAAAAATCATGGTCAACCTGCTCAATAAACAAGGGCTG
>CAZBXG010000069.1:0-4381 GCA_964495925.1 uncultured Thiopseudomonas sp. | reverse complement strand
TTGACCTAACCCTCAGGGGCAAGCCCCTTCGTACAGATAAGCCCCTCCGTGCGGAGTGGGGCAAACCAATACAAAAAAGCCTCTTGCACATACCATGCAAGAGGCTTTTTGCGTTAAGCGGTCAGGCGTCCATCAGTGATGGTGATGACCACCCTCACCGTGGGCATGGCCATGATCCAGCTCTTCGGCTGTGGCTTCACGCACGCTGACCACCTTCACCTTGAAGTGCAAACGCTGACCGGCCAGCGGATGGTTTCCGTCCACCGTTACCTGATCACCGTCCACGTCACGCACAGTCACCACCTGCATGCCGCCATCGGGTGCAGACGCATGAAACTGCATGCCCGGCAGCAACTCTTCGACGCCCTCAAACATGCTGCGCTCCAGTGTTGCCACCAGCTCAAGACTGAACTCGCCATAAGCGTCTTCCGGCTCAACACTGACTTCCAGCTCGTCACCAGCCTTCTTGCCCAGTAGTGCTTGCTCCAGGCCCGGAATAATATTGGCTGCGCCATGCAGATAGGCCAGAGGCTGCGCCCCTTCGGAGCTGTCCAGTACTTCCCCTTCATCGTTGCGCAATGTGTAGTCAATGGCCACGACTGCTTTATCGGCGATTTGCATAATGTAAAACCTGCATTTTTTGAATGAGCGCAGAGTTTACCTTCTACCAAAAACGAATGCGACTTTAGATTAACTAGACCAATAGCCGTATTGACCTTAGCTCATACCCACCCGAATATTGGGCCTATTTTTTGGGGACCGGTGCCGCTCCACAAGCACAAAAACCATGCTGACCGGTCAGACAACAACCAGTTTTATAGCTAAATAAATCAACAAAACGAGAGAATCATGTCCGGACGCAATATCCTAGTAATCAATAGCGGCAGCTCTTCCCTAAAGTTCGCCCTGGTCAATGAAAATCAGGACGACTTTATTATTGAAGGCCTCGCCGAGCGCATCGGCACCCCCGACGCCGAAGTCACCTGGAAAGAAAACGGCGAGAAAAAACACCTCAAACTGGGCAACGCCGACCACGCCGAAGCCCTCGCCCAGATTCTGCCTCACGTACAAAAAGCCGCCGGCACCATCACCGCCATCGGCCACCGTGTAGTACACGGCGGTGCACAGGTTCACGAAGCCTGCCGCCTGACCCCAGATGTGATTGAAATTATCGAAGCCAACGCTTCTCTGGCCCCGCTGCACAACCCGCCTGGCCTGATGGGTATTCATGCCGCCATCAGCCTGTATCCGAAACTGCCACATGTGGGTGTATTTGATACCGCATTCCACCAGACCATGCCGGAACACGCGTACCGCTACGCCATCCCGGAGAAGTTCTATACCGAACACCAGATTCGCCGCTACGGCTTCCACGGCACCAGCCACATGTATGTCAGCCACAAAGGCGCTGAAATGGCCGGTCTGCCGGTTGAAGACAGCTGCTGGCTGGTTGCTCACCTGGGTAACGGCTGCTCCGCCACCGCCGTGGTCAATGGCGAAAGCCGCGACACCACCATGGGCCTGACCCCGCTGGAAGGTTTGGTCATGGGCACCCGCAGTGGTGACGTTGACCCCAGCCTGCAAATGCACCTGCACCGTACGTTTGGCTGGTCTGCCCAAGAAGTCGAAACCATGCTGACCAAGCAGAGCGGTCTGCTGGGTGTATCCGAGTTGTCCAACGACATGCGCACCCTGATCGAAGCCAGCCAGGCAGGCAATCAGAAGGCCGCCCTGGCCATCGAGATTTTCTGCTACCGTCTGGCCAAAGCGCTGGCTGCCCTGTCCTGCGCCCTCCCGCGCCTGGACGGCCTGCTGTTTACCGGTGGCATCGGCGAAAACGCCAGCCTGATCCGCAAGAAAACCCTCGACCACATGCGCGTTTTCAACTTCAAACTGGACGACGCCGCCAACCAGGAGTGCGTTTGTGGCAAAAGTGGTAAGATCAGTGCCGATGGTCACCCGCTGGTCATGGTCGTCCCGACCAACGAAGAGCGCCAGATCGCCAACGAAACCCTGGCAGTCATAGACGGCAAATAACATAGATGGCCGGCGCCTGACGCCGGCCTTTTTCATTTACTGACAGATTACAACAGGACTTCGGAATGCATACATTTTTGCTCGCGCCCACCAGCTTTGGTGTTGGCCTGACCTCCGTAAGCCTGGGCATGGTCCAGGTTTTGCAAAATGCCGGATTAAAGGTCGGCTTCCTCAAACCCATCGCCCAGCCACACCCCAGCGAGAGCGGCGCAGAACGCGTCAGCCAGCTCATGGCCAGCCTGTACAACACCGAACAACCCGCCAGCCTGAGCCTGGCCCACGTCGAGCGCATGGTCGGTACCGGCCAAATTGACGAGCTGATGGAAGAGATCGTTGCCATGCATCAGGACATGGCCGAAAAATACGACGTAGTGATTGTTGAAGGCATGACCCCATCCCGTCAGGCCCAGTACGTCGAACGCATCAATGCCAGTCTGGCCAAAACCCTGGATGCTGAAATCATTCTGGTCAGTGCCCAGCAAAGCGACGACCTGGATGAAATTTCCGACCGTATCGAAGCACAGGCGCAGCTGTTTGGTGGTACCGGCGACCCTAAAGTACTGGGCGTGGTCATCAACAAGGTCACCAGCCCGTCCCTGAACGGTTTTGCTGAAAAACTCAAAGGCTATTTGCCTGCCCTGCGCAAAGGCGACCTGCACCTGATCGGCTGCGTCAACGCCCGCGAAGAGCTCAACGCACCGCGTACCGCTGACTACAGCAACTTCCTCAAGGCCGACATTCTCAACCGTGGTGAAATCGAACAGCGCCGCGTACAAAAAGTCATCCTGTGCTCACGCACCGTCGCCAACATCGTACCGCTGCTACAAGACGGCGTACTGGTCGTGGTACCCGGCGACCGTGACGATGTCATCCTGGCCGCCAGCCTGGCCGAAATGAACGGCGTGCGTCTGGCCGGCCTGCTGCTGACCGGCGGTTACTCGCCCAACGCCAGCATTCTCGATATGGGCAAAGGCGCACTGCAAGGTGGCCTGCCGGTCATGAGCGTTGCCACCGGCTCTTACGAAACCGCCTCGCAAGTTTCACGCCTGCCACGCGCCATTCCGGTCACCGACCTGGAACGCGCCCGCAGCACCAGCGCACACATTGCCTCTTTCCTTGATCAGGCATGGCTGACTGCCCGTTGTGCCGGTCATCGTGTCCCCCTGCTGTCGCCACCTGCCTTCCGTTACCAGCTGGTCAAACGCGCCCAAGCAGCCAACAAGCGCATCGTCCTGCCCGAAGGCAACGAGCCGCGCACCATTCGCGCCGCCGCCATCTGCCAAGAGCGCGGCATTGCCAATTGTGTATTGCTGGGCAACCCGGACGAAATTCGCTCCGTTGCCGAACAGCAGGGCGTCAACCTGCCTGCCGGCATCGAAATTCTTGACCCCGACAACATCAAACAAAAATACATTGCCCCCATGGTCGAGCTGCGCAAAAGCCGTGGCCTGACCGCAGAACAAGCCGCCGAGCAACTCAGCGACACCGTGGTACTGGCCACCATGATGCTGGCCGAAGACGACGTGGACGGCCTGGTCTCCGGCGCGGTTCACACCACTGCCGACACCATCCGCCCGGCCCTGCAACTGATCAAGACCGCGCCCGGCTACAGCCTGGTGTCCTCGGTGTTCTTCATGCTGCTGCCCGACCAGGTACTGGTGTATGGCGACTGTGCCGTCAACCCCAATCCAACCGCTGAACAACTGGCAGAAATCGCCCTGCAAAGTGCCGAATCAGCCCAGGCTTTCGGCATCGAGCCACGCATGGCCATGATCAGCTTCTCCACCGGCAGCTCCGGCGGCTCCGGTGCCGAAGTTGAGAAAGTCATCGAAGCCACCCGTATTGCCCAGGAGCGCGCCCCGCAACTGGCCATTGACGGCCCGCTGCAATATGACGCCGCCAGCGTCGAAAGCATTGGTCGCTCCAAAGCACCCAACAGCAAAGTCGCCGGTCGCGCCACCGTGTTCGTCTTCCCTGACCTGAACACCGGCAACACCACTTATAAGGCGGTACAGCGCAGTGCCAACGTCGTCAGCGTCGGCCCGATGCTGCAAGGCTTGCGCAAGCCGGTCAACGACCTGTCCCGTGGCGCACTGGTAGAAGACATTGTCTTTACCGTAGCCCTGACCGCGATTCAGGCCGCTGCACTGGACTAACAGGCTGCTGAAAAACCAAGCCCGGCCATGCCTCCGCATGACCGGGTTTTTTATGCCTATCACTCCAGCTTTATCCTGCCCCCACAGAATCGCCTAACAGGCTGAACTATCTAGCATTTCCGCCTACCACTTTTGACTACCTTAACCACGTCACATTACGCTCATGGCCGTGTTGACAGCCCTATATT
>CAZBXG010000068.1:0-4670 GCA_964495925.1 uncultured Thiopseudomonas sp. | reverse complement strand
ATGTCACAACATACCGAGTGGCTCTCGATGATCGAAATTTCCGGTCCTTTTCTGGCCGTATCCGTACTGGAAAAGGTTTTCCCTCAGGGGCTGGAGTCACTGGAGACATACAGAAAGAACCGCATTCGCTCCGCATACGAGGAATGGCGGGATGCCGTCGAGGAAGACGATCCCCAGCTTCCCGAACTGCACCGGGCTTGGATCGGGCTGGTGCTCGACGAACTGCTGGAATACGAGGATTCGGTACTCGAGGCCGCATCCGATGAATTTGCTTACAAGTCTCCAGACGGGGATGGCCAATTCAAGCCCGACTTTGTCTTGAAGGGTGATGGAGGCAGTGCCCCGATGTTGTTCGTATCCATCATGCCCGAAGGCACGGATCTGGAAAAGGTGAAGGTCGGCGATGGTTGGCCGGTTCCGGTTTTCGAACGAATGACCCTGCTGTGCCGGGACAAGGGCGTCCGGCTCGGGCTCGTCACCAACGGCGAGCGCTGGATGCTGGTGAACGCCCCGGTGGGCAGCACCTCGTCCCAGGTATCGTGGTATGCCCGCCTCTGGTTTCAGGAGCCGGTGACCTTGAAAGCGTTTCAGTCCTTGTTGGGTGTGCGGCGCTGGTTCGGCCCCGAAGAAGAGACCCTTCCTGTCATGTTGGAAGATTCTCTCCAGCACCACGAAGAAGTGACGGACACCCTCGGTGAACAGGTCAAGCGTGCCGTCGAGGTGCTGGTCCAGTGCCTGGACAAGGCCGATCAGGACAGAAACCGGGAGCTTTTGCATGACGTTCCTCCTGCCGAACTTTACGAAGCGGGATTGACGGTGATGATGCGGCTGGTGTTCGTTCTTTGTGCCGAGGAACGTGGACTCATGCTTCTCGGGGATCAGGTTTACGATCAATTTTACGCAATTGTCACACTGAGAGACCAGCTTGACGAAGAGCGCGTTCAGCATGGTGATGAAATTCTGGAAAGACGGCACGATGCCTGGACCCGGCTGCTTGCCGTGTTCAGGGCTGTCTATGGCGGCATCGAACATGAATCCCTGCGGATGCCCGCACTGGGTGGATCGCTTTTCGACCCGGACCGTTTTCCGTTTCTGGAAGGCCGTGCCAAGGGAACACATTGGCAGGAGACACCTGCACAGCCGCTTCCTATCGACAATCGAACCGTGTTGTTGCTGCTCGAAGCGTTGCAGGTCTTGGAACAGCGAGGCGGAGCGCTTCTGCTCTCCTACAAGGCACTGGATGTCGAGCAGATCGGACATGTCTACGAAGGTCTGTTGGAACATACCGTTCGCAGATTGAAAAAAGATACCCTTGGGCTGATCGGCTCCCAGAAAGCCAAGAATCCGAACATCGCACTCGCCGAACTCGAATCGGCTCGGTTGGATGGTGAAGAAGCGTTGGTGTCTATCGTCGAAGCCACCACCTCGAGAAGCAAGAGCGCTATCGGCAACGCGCTGGCCAAGGAGGTGGACGATGCCATCTTCGGCAGGATCGTCACGGTCTGCGGTGGTGACATGGAACTGGCCACTCGGCTGAAACCCTTCGCCCATCTGCTTCGAAGCGATGCATGGGGTGACTTCATCGTTTATCGTGCCCATTCCTTTGCCGTCACCCTCGGTGCCGACAGGCGGGAGACCGGCACCCATTACACGCCCAAATCCCTGACGGAAAGCATCGTCGAGACCACCCTCGAACCGGTGGCCTATGTCGGCCCGGCCGAAGGCAAACCGCGTGAGGAGTGGCTGCTGAAGTCATCGACCGAATTGCTGGAACTGAAAATCTGTGACCCGGCCATGGGCTCGGGAGCCTTTCTCGTTCAGGTCTGCCGCTGGCTGTCCGAACGGTTGGTCGAAGCGTGGGGCAAGGAAGCGGGTCAGGGAAAATTCATCACCGTTGACGGTGTCGCGCTCGAGTCGGCAGGCAGCGCGGAACCGATGCCCGATTCTCTGGACGAACGGCTGTTGATCGCCCGGCGTCTGGTTGCTGAAAAATGTTTGTATGGTGTAGACCTCAATCCATTGGCCGTGGAGCTGGCCAAGCTTTCCATCTGGCTGATCACGCTGGCCAAGGGAAGACCCTTCGGCTTTCTCGACCACAACCTGCGCTCCGGCGACAGCCTGCTCGGACTGCACAAGCTGGAACAGTTGACCAAGTTTTCGCTGCATCCGGAAAAGAAAAAGACCGTATCCATGTTCGCCTCCAATATCGAGGCGGCGGTCACTGATGCGCTCACGCTCCGCAAAAAGCTCCGGGAAACCCCGATCCGGGATATCCGGGACGTTCAATACATGGAACGGCTGGATCGAGAGGCCCGGCAGAAGCTGGAACATATCGAACATATCGCCGACGCCATGATCGGTGAAGCCTTGGCCTCCGGTGGCAACCAACGAGCGTTTGAGAGTGCCACGGACAACCTCTCCACATGGGCGTCCGCCTATATCGAAGGCGACAACGAGACTGGACGGAAGATCATTGCCGAGGCGAGAAAGTCACTTTCCATAGATCTTCCGGCAGGTAAGCCACCACGCAAGCCTTTTCATTGGGCGTTGGAGTTCCCGGAGGTTTTCGAACGTGGTGGGTTTGATGGGATTGTCGGAAATCCACCGTTTATGGGGGGACAAAAAATAACAGGTGCATTTGGAACTTCATATCGCGAATTCCTTGTAGAATCTATCGGACTTGGTAAGAGGGGCTCAGCTGATTTGGTTGCCTATTTTTTTCTTAGAGCTTTCGCATTAATTCAGCAGAGCGGAAAATACTCTTTCGTTGCTACTAAAACTATTTCGGAGGGCGATACAAGAGAGGTCGGGTTGGATCAGATTGTTGATCAAAAAGGCTACATATCTGACGCAACCAGTGCATACGAATGGCCCGGATCAGCTGCCGTTTTAGTCGCTATTATTTCAATAACAAAAGAAGAACCTAACGTGTACTACATTGATCAAAAAGGAGTAACAACGATTGATTCCTCTTTATCTGATGGCTCTCTAAACATAAAAGAAAGAAATAAACTAACAACCAATAAAGGTGCTTGTTGCATCGGTTCATATTTACAAGGAATAGGTTTTTATATTGAAAAAGCAAACGCAAAAGAAATCCTGAAAGTCGATTCTAAATATCATGATGTAATTAAACCACTTGTGCGTGGAGACGATATTATAAACGTCTTTGATGGAGACTTTCCTTTTTACGGAATTAATTTCGGAAATTTATCCGAGTCCCAGGCTGAGAAGTATGAACTTGCATACAGCATTGCAAATGAAAAAGTAAGACCAGAACGAGAGGCGGGAAAAGACAAAAAACTTGCAAAATATTGGTGGAGATACAAAAGACCAACTCTTGAACTTTACAAACAAATCAAGGGTTTTGATCGTGTGTTGGTACATGGTTTCACAAGTAAATATGTAGCTTTTAGATTCGTGCCTTCGGAATCAATATTTGTAGCTCCATTGGTTGTAGTTCTTTCAGACAAATATTACACATTTGCTATCCTACAGAGTTCAATCCATAAATGTTGGGTTGAAAACGTCTCGAATATGGGAACGACTCTCCGATATACACCGTCTGACTGTTTTGAAACATTTCCTTTTCCCGAGAAACCTGATCATAGAAAACTTTTGGAAATTGGAGGTAAGTATTACCAAAAAAGAGAAGATCTAATGTTATCAGATAATCTTGGTCTTACGGCATTATATAATCTATTCCACTCTTCTGATGAGCAAAGCGAATCATTATCTATAATCCGAAAACTTGAAGTAGAAATGGATCAAGCAGTTGCGGCCGCCTATGGATGGGATGATATCTACCTCGGTCATGGATTCCACAAAACAAAGCAAGGCATCCGTTTCACCATTTCCGAAGAGGCCCGGCGTGAAGTTCTGCAACGCCTGCTCAAACTGAATCAAGAACGCTACGAGGAAGAGGTCGCCCAAGGGCTGCACGATAAAAAAAACAATAAGACCTCGACTCCCCGCAAAAAGAAAACATCCCCGGCCAAAAACGACGGCAATTTGAATCTGTTCAATTTCATGAACGTCTCCCCGAAGGGGTCGAAATGATATGGAGGTTTGTAAATGACTGACAATGAGAATGTGAATCCCGAACAGACCCCGCCGGTGCCTTCGGGAAGAAACAACAACGCATGGCTGGTGAGGCTCGGTGAAGAAGCCCGTCTCGATGGCTATGTGCTTACCATCGACTTCGGCTCTTCCAGCCTGCGCGGCATCCAGACGGAAGACGCCATGCTGGTCACCGAAGAGCGTGACGAAAAGTTCACCGTGATCGGTGTGGGCCGAGTCTTCAGGAAGCGCTATTCGCTCGAGGACACATCGTTCTATTTCGACGGCTATCTGCCGGCAACACCGGCCGCCACACTGGACGAACTGACCATTCCCATCCCTGAAAACAAGGCACCCATCAACCGGCTGGATTGGGCGCTGTTCGAGAATGCATTGAAAACGACCACCGGTGCGAGCTGGGCGGCATTCCCCGTCATTGCAGGTGAAACACCTGATGAGCAGGCATACGTCCGTGAGTTGATGCAGGCGGCCATGATCGACGACCTTCTCGGCCCGGCCGACGGACCTGTCGAAGAGATCATCGGCATGAGCGTCCGTGACCGCTATCTGGTCGGCAAGCTGGCTCCGCAAAATGCGGTCATCACCGAAGA
>CAZBXG010000067.1:0-4925 GCA_964495925.1 uncultured Thiopseudomonas sp. | reverse complement strand
TGAGTACGAACAGCACAAGAAACAGCCATAACGAATACCAGCCGCGGCGGTGGGCGCGGAACTGGGCGAAACGTCGCTGGTTGACGGGAGACAAAGCCATGGTCAATGCCCCCTGCTTGAAAAGTCAATGCGCGGATCGACCAGCGTATAGGTGATATCACCAACCAGTTTGACCAGCAAGCCCAGCAAGGTGAACAGGAATAATGTGCCAAATACCACCGGATAATCCCGGTTGATGGCCGCCTCGAAACTGAGCAGGCCAAGACCGTCGAGTGAGAAAATCACTTCAATCAGCAGTGAGCCGGTAAAAAACATGCCGATAAAAGCCGCAGGGAAGCCGGCGATAATAATCAGCATGGCATTGCGAAAGACATGGCCGTATAGCACGCGCCGCTCGCTCAGGCCTTTGGCGCGGGCAGTGGTGACATATTGTTTGTTGATTTCATCCAGAAAACTGTTTTTGGTCAGCAAGGTCAGGGTGGCGAAGTTGCCGATGACCAGTGCAGTGACCGGCAGGGCCAGATGCCAAAAATAGTCGCCAATTTTGCCGAGCAAGCTCAGGTCGTCAAAGTTGATCGACGTCAGCCCGCGCAGCGGAAACCAGCTCAGGTAACTGCCACCGGCAAACACTACCACCAGTAAAATCGCAAAGAGGAACGAGGGGATCGCGTAGCCGAGCACAATCGCGGTACTGGTCCACATGTCAAAGGCACTGCCGTTACGCACGGCCTTGCTGATGCCCAGCGGGATGGACACCAGATACATCAGCAGGGTACTCCATAATCCCAGCGAGATGGATACCGGCAGCTTGTCGACAATCAGCGAGGTGACACTGGCATCACGAAAAAAGCTGTTGCCAAAGTCGAGGCGGGCATAATTTTTCAGCATGATCCAGAAGCGCTCTGTGGCCGGTTTGTCGAAGCCGTACATGCGCTCGATTTCGGCCACCAGTTCGGGGTCGAGTCCTTGTGCGCCACGGTATTGGCCACTGCTGCTGCCAACTTCGCTGCCACCGCCCGAAATACGCCCGGTGGCTCCGCCAGCGGCGCTGTCAAAGCCTTCCAGTTTGGCAATCATCTGCTCGACCGGACCGCCCGGCGCAGCCTGGATGATGACAAAATTGAGCAATAAAATCCCGAACAGGGTGGGGATGATCAGCAATAGTCGACGAACGATATAGGCAAGCATGATTACTGTTCCGCTCCGGCTACCGGTTGTTCACCGTCGATCCACCAGGTAAACAGGCCGTAGTCATACAGTGGTGCTTGCGCCGGGCGTTGCAGGTGTTGCCAGTGGGCAATGCGCCAAGTGTTGGTGTAGTAATTGGGAATGACATAGTGACCCCACAACAGGACACGGTCGAGTGCGCGGGTATGATTGATCAGGCTGGTACGGCTGTCGGCATTGATCAGTCCTTCCACCAGCTGGTCGATGGCCGGATTTTGCAGACCAATAAAGTTGCGGCTGCCGGGGTTGTCAAAGCTGCTGGAGTGCCAGAAGTCACGCTGCTCGTTGCCCGGTGAGTTTGATTGTGGCCAGATCGCCGAAGTCATGTCAAAGTCGCGCGAGCGCATCCGGTTGATGTACTGGGACACATCGGCACGGCGAATGCTCATTTCGATGCCCAGTTCGGCCAGATTGCGTTTGAAGGGTAACAGTACCCGCTCCAGATTGGTCTGGGCGATGATGAACTCGAAAGCGAGCGGTTCGCCTTCGGCGCTAACCATGCGGTCATTCACGATGCGATAACCGGCTTCCTGTAGCAGTTGCCAGGCTTGCAGACGGCGTTCGCGGATAATGCCGCTGGCATCGCTGACCGGCAACGTAAACGGGGTGGTAAATACCTGCTCGGGAATTTGTCCGCGCAAAGGTTCGAGCAGCTCCAGCTCACCCGCTGAAGGCAGGCCACTTGAGGCCAGCTCCGAGTTGGCAAAAAAGCTGTTGGTACGCAAGTAAGCCCCATAAAACAGCTGTTTGTTGGTCCACTCGTAATCAAATAGCAAGCCAATTGCCTGACGTACACGTTCGTCCTGAAACATTGGTCGGCGCAAGTTGAATACATAAGCTTGCATGCCGACCGGGTTGTGATTGCGAATCTCTTCACGCACGATATCGCCACGGCGCAGGGCAGGCGAGTTGTAGCCGGTGGCCCAGTCCTTTGCAGAATATTCGAGGTTGAAGTCAAACTGGCCGGCCTTGAAAGCCTCCAGCGCAACAGACATGTCCTGATAGTAATCAATGCGGATACGGTCAAAATTATAATGACCACGGCTGACCGGCAGATCTTTGCCCCACCAGTCGTCCACGCGTTCATAGATGATGCTGCGTCCGGCTTCAACCTTGCTGATCCGGTAGGGACCGCTGCCCAACGGTGGCTGTAGTGAGGTTTTGTCAAAGTCGTGCTCTTGCCACCAGTGTTTGGGCAAGACTTGCAACTGGCCGAGAATCATTGGCAGTTCCCGGTTCAGTCCGTGTTTGAAATCGAAGCGCACGGTGAGACGGTCTTCAGCCGTGACATCGGCCACGTCGGCGTAATAGTGACGATATAGCGGATGGCCTTTGGTGGTCAGCAGCTCAAAGGTGTGTACTACATCTTCGGCGGTGACTGGCTGACCGTCATGGAAACGCGCTTCGGGGCGCAGGTGAAAACGCACAAACAGGTTGTCTGGGTCACGCTCGATCCGCTCAGCAAGCAGGCCGTATTCACTAAAGGGTTCGTCAGCGCTCTGATGGGTCAGGCTGTCATAAATCAGGCTGATATGGTCGACCGCATTGCCCTTGGGAATAAACGGATTAAGGCTGTCAAAGCCATTCAGACCTGACAGGCGCAGGGTGCCGCCTTTTGGGGCATCCGGGTTGACATAATCAAAGTGGCTGAAACCGTCCGGGTATTTGGGCGGCTCACCGTACAGTGTCAGTGCATGTCCGGCATGGGCACTGGCAGTAAAAAACAACATCAACAGCAGGGCCAACAGCCTGGTTGTCAGTCCGCTCATCAGGGGGTCTCCGCCGAATCCAGCCACCAGGCCCGCAGGCCAAGGGTGTAGGGGGGTATTTGTGCGTGTTGCAACCGCTTGCGGTAAGCAATGCGGTGGTGGCTAATATACCAGTTTGGCACAATATAATGTTGCCACAACAAAACCCGGTCCAGCGCCTGCATGGCCGACTCCAGCTGGTTTTTGGTACGAGCCTGCATCACGGCTTCAAGCAGGGCATCCACTACCGGATTTTGGATGCCTGCATAATTTTTGCTACCGCGTACGTTGGCCTGACTGGAGTGGAAATACAGCCACTGTTCCGGGCCCGGGTTGAGGCTTTGCGGCAATACCAGCAGCGTCATGTCGTAATCGAAAGCGTCCAGGCGTTGCTTGAACTGGGCACGGTCCACCGTACGTAGATGGGCCTGAATGCCGACCCGACGTAGAGTTTGTATATAAGGCTGCAAAATACGTTCAAGTCCCGGGTTGACCAGCAGAATTTCCAGCGTGAGTGGCTGGCCCTGCTTATTTTTCAGGCCGTTACGGCCGGTTTTCCAGCCGGCCTGTTGCAGCAGGGCAAGGGCATGGCGCAAGGCTTCGCGGGGAACACCTTTGCCGTCAGTAACGGGTACCTGAAATGGTTGTTCAAACACAGCCGCCGGCAACTGTTCTTGCCAGGGCTTGAGCAATAACCATTCGGCACCCTGCGGCAAGTCACGGGCAGCAAAAGGGCTGTTGGGGAAAAAGCTGGTGGTGCGCTGGTAGGCGCTGTTGAACAGGGTGCGATTGCTCCATTCAAAATCAAACAGGATGGCCAAGGCTTCGCGTACCTGAATGTCGTCAAAGGGTGCGCGGCGTGTATTGATAAACAGGGCTTGTGTCGGAGCGGGGATCTGGTGCGGGATTTCCGCACGAATAATGTCGCGGCGGGCAATGGCGGGGAACTGGTAACCTGATGCCCAGTTTTTTGCCTGATGTTCAATATACAGGTCAAAGCTGCCCGCTTTGAATGCTTCAAAGGCAATATGGCGGTCGCGGTAAAAATCGACATCAACCCGCTGAATATTGTATTTACCGACATTTACCGGCAGTTTTTCGCCCCACCAGTGGGTGACCCGCTCAAAGCGCAGGCTGCGTCCGGGTTTGACCTCGGTAATGCGGTAGGGGCCACTGCCCAGTGGCGGCTCGAAACTGGTCAGGTTGAAGTCGCGTTGTACCCAGTAGTGTTTGGGCAAGACCGGCAGATCGCCCAAACTGAGCACTTGCTGGCGGTTGGCGCTGTCTTTGAAAACAAAGCGAATGCGTAACGGAGCCAGAATCTCGACCCGTTCGACCTCTTTCAGGTAGTTACGATATTCGGGATGGCCATGTTCCAGCAGAGTGCGCCAGGAATATTCAACGTCGGATGCAGTGATGGGACGGCCATCGTGGAAGCGGGCTTCCTGGCGCAGATTGAAAACCACCCAGCGCAAGTCGTCAGCATACTGGATGCTTTCGGCAACCAGACCATAGGCGCTGGCCGGTTCGTCACCAGAAGGATCGTAACTGCCGTGACCGACCATCAATGGCGCATTCAGCTCGCTGATGCCGTACTGATGAAAGTCGCCGGTGCCGATGGGGCTGGTGCCCTTCAGAATATAGGGGTTGAGGCTATCGAAAGTGCCCAGAGCCATCAGACGCAGGTGGCCACCTTTGGGAGCGTTGGGGTTAACCCAGTCGAAATGACTGAAGCTGGCCGGGTATGACGGCTGGCCAAAACGGGTAAAACCGTGGCTTAGCGTGACACCGGCGTGCAGCATGCCGGTGTGGAGCAGCAGGGCCAGCAGAGATGAGCGCAACAAATAACCCAAAAGATTCTCCATGTCCGGGTAAAACCGCACGGTGTTTTGTCCGGTCAGTAACAGTCAAGCAGTCTAGCTGGAACAGCATGCAGCGCCCATCAGCGTT
>CAZBXG010000066.1:0-5039 GCA_964495925.1 uncultured Thiopseudomonas sp. | reverse complement strand
CTGTAATGGGCAGCGTAAGACATCAGTTTTTTCGGCACGCAGCCCACGTTGACGCAAGTGCCACCCAGATAACGGCTCTCGGCCACTGCCACTTTTGCACCGAAACCGGCAGCAAAGCGTGACGCACGCACTCCGCCGGAGCCGGCTCCAATGACAAACAAATCAAAATCGTAGCTCATATTGGACTCCTGTAAGAACCTTGGCAGTATAGCAAAAGCCTGTGCCATGCATTGACCGGTTGACGGACACAGCGAGCCGGTAGACCATAGCCGCAACTTGTGACAGGCAGCGCTCTGTCCTACGGATCACTTCAGGAGACTCTAAGTTGACTATTCTTGCCGTTCTTTTGGTTATTGCCGCGTTCATTGGTGGCTGGTGGTACACCGTCCATACCCTTAAAGGCATGGACTCCCTGATGCCACACCTGCTGGGTATTCCGGTCGGCTTCGTCGCCATGTTTTGCCTGGCGGGGATTTTCTTCTTTTTCGGGATACTTTCGGTTTAGCCTGAGCCGGTTTGGCCGCAATCGAAAAATCCGTTTGACAGAATTTTCTCATGATGTAGAATCACCGCCGAAATACGGAGGAGTGGCCGAGCGGCTGAAGGCAGCGGTCTTGAAAACCGCCGAAGGGCAACTTTCCGTGAGTTCGAATCTCACCTCCTCCGCCATATTTTGAATTAAGTCCCTGTTTATACAGGGATTTTTTTTGCCTGTTATATTGATCGGGCCACTTGTTGGGCCATTTGGATTCAGTTAACCACTCTCGCCCCAAACAGGCTAAATTCATCCAGAACATTGATCACCAGCGAGCAAATCATGAACAAGCATCGAGCAATAGCATTGCTTGTCATTTTAGCAAGCAGCTTGTTGGCTGCTTGTGTTACGCAGCCTGACGAAAAGCTGATTGCGCCCGTCAATACAGAATTTGATCCAAAAAACAGCTATTTCCTGCTCGGCAATGAACCGGTTCAGCTGGTGAATGGGGTTGCAGTAACACCTATTGATAACTCTGCCGCGCAGATCAGCACTCACTACGCGGGACAGCTGGTTACCGGTGATTTAAATGGTGACGGCCAGCCCGACCAAGCGTTTTGGGTACGCCAAACCACAGGCGGGAGCGGCGCTTTTTATTATGTGGTGGCGGCTTTACGCAACGAGTCTGGGTACCAGACAACCAATGCCCATTTTGTAGGCGAGCGGATTGAGCCGCAGCATTTACTAATTCCCGCAAATTCCCGCCAGCTACAGGTTTATTTCGCCACCCATAAGGCCAATGAAGCCATGAATGAACGCCCAACTGCAGAGAAGGTCTTACTGCTCAAGGTGACTGCTGCAGGTGTCCTTGAAGGCTACATGAAATAGCGTTTGAGTTATGGGTTTTGTAGCGGATTAAAATTCTGCCACCTGTTTGACATTTGCATGCAGCCCCACCATTGATCTGCTATTCTTGCGCTCTGCCTTTATGGTTGTCTTATAAGGAGAATGAAAACCATGCAGCATTACAACACACATGAAATTGCTGTCGAACGTGCCGGCAATTCGGTTCTGCGTAACACTTATGGCCTGCTGGCCCTGACGCTGGCTTTCAGCGGACTGGTAGCCTATGTATCACAACAACTAGGCCTGCCCCACCCTGGCCTGTTGCTGACCCTCGGCGGCTTTTATGGCCTGATGTTTGCCACCATGCGCTTGCGTAACTCTGGCTGGGGTCTGGTCACGACCTTTGCCCTGACCGGTTTCATGGGTTATACCCTTGGCCCGATCCTGAACATGTATCTGGGCATGGCCAATGGTGCCAACGTGATTGCCTCGGCCTTTGCCATGACGGCGCTGGTGTTTGGCGGCCTGTCGGCGTTTGTGCTGATTACCCGCAAAGACATGAGCTTCCTGCGCGGTTTTATCACTGCCGGTTTCTTTGTCCTGTTGGCGGTCGTGCTCGCGAGCCTGTTCTTTAACCTGTCCGGTTTCCAGCTGGCCATCAGCGCTGGTTTTGTGCTGTTTTCTTCCGCGATCATCCTGTATCAGACCAGTGAGATCATCAACGGTGGCGAGACCAACTACATCATGGCCACTGTCAGCCTGTATGTATCCATCTACAACCTGTTTCTTAGCCTGTTGCAGATTCTGGGTATTGCCAATAACGACTAAGCAGTGCCAAGCGTAAACAAGAAAGCCCCGTCAGGGGCTTTCTTTGTGTCGGGTCAGTAGAAGTCAGCTTTTTGTTACCAGCTCAAGTTGTTCCCGAAAACCAGCTACTACAGCATTTAATCAGCCTGCAGCCTGGCGAGCGGCTTTTTCTGCTTCAACCCGTGCGGTCACATCACGCGCCATCGACACGCTGCCTTGCACTTCACCTGCTTCGTTCTTGACCAGGGCAAACGTCATTTCGACATACAGCTTGTGGCCTTCCTTATGCAGCGCGCGGGTCAAAGTCGGCTTGCCCGACAATTTCAGCTGCCCGCTTTGCATTGCGGCATCAAAGCCCCGCCAATGCTGGTCACGCAGGTGTTTGGGAATAATCAGGTCCAGGCTTTGCCCCAGCGCATCCTCACTGGAAAAACCAAATAATGCAGTTGAAGCCGCATTCCAGCGGCGCACATTGCCTTCGGTATCGGCATAAATCAATGCATCACTGGTTTGCTCCAGAATCCACTCGGCCAGTTGATCGTCGCTCATGGTCACCTCCTGACAAGTTCGATGCTGCCATGCTACTCCCGCCATGATGACAATCGCATAGTGTTTTGGTCGAGTATTCAGACATGACGGTCTCTGAAATAGCCCAGCACCTCATTCTGATTACCGGCAAAGGCTACGCGCTGTTTAACCTTGTCATGCTGGTAGTGATACATCGGATCGTAATAGTCCCGCAGCAAACGGCTGATCCAGTCACGATGCAAGCCAGTATCACCGGTTTGCAGTTGCACTTGTAACGCCAGCTCCAGCACGCCAGCCAGCTCCTGATACAGCGCACCGCCCAGTCGTCTGCTAATGCGGGCCATGCTGTCGGTCAGGCGCTCGGCAAACAATTGGTCGCCCTGCTCTGCGCCGTGCAAGGCTTGAAACTCGGCACGCAAACCAATCACATAGTCACGCAGGATACGCTCGACCCGGTTGTCAAAATCATCATGCAGCAACACAATCGGCGCGTCCTGCATGCTGCGGTATAGCTCCAGCGGCACCGAGCAGGAGCCGACAATCCGTGCTTCGTTTTCCAACACAAAGTGGCTGATACCGGCATGACGCTTTTTCAGCAGATCAATCGCCAGGCTGTTTTCAAAACCGATTTGTGGCGGCTGTGCGGTCGCGTGCTTGCCAAAGCTGGAGCCACGATGATTGGCATGGCCTTCCAGATCCAGCGCATTGGGCAGTTGCAGCAGCACATCCGTTTTGCCGGTACCGGTCAGGCCATCCACCAGATAAAACCCGCACTCGTTTACTGCTGCCTGCAGAGTGTCGAGTAAAAAAGTCCGCAAGGCTTTATAACCGCCGACCACCCTTGGGTAATCAACCCCGGCTTCACGCAACCACTGCTGGCTGATTTGCGAACGTAACCCGCCACGAAAGCAATACAACATGCCCTGTGGATTGGCCCGGGCAAACTCGGCCCAGCTTTCGACCCGTTGCTGTTTGGTTTGGCCGCCGACCAGTTGGTGGCCCAGCTCAATCGCCGCTTGCTGGCCCTGTTGTTTGTAGCAGGTGCCGACTTTTTGCCGCTCGCTGTCAGTCATCAAAGGCAGGTTGAGCGCGTGCGGAAAAGCGCCCTTGCCAAACTCGATGGGCGCGCGGGTATCAATCAGCGGAATGTCATTGAGAAAAATCTGCCGATAATCACTGCAATCGGCCATCAGACGACCTCGACCGCATGTGTACCTTGCTCGATCAGCTCACCAACAGGAGTCAGTTGCAGACCGAGTTTGGCGGCAACCGCGAGAAACTCAGCCTCGCCTGCTGGCTCGACTGCAACCAGCAATCCACCACTGGTTTGCGGATCACACAGCCAGTGCTGATCGTGCTCGCTGATGGGAGCAATGCGCTCGCCATAGCTGGCAAAGTTGCGTAGCGTGCCGCCCGGAATACAACCCAAGCCCAGATAGTGCTCAACCCTTGCCAGACGCGGCACACTGCTTTTGTGCAGACGGGCCGTGAGACCGGAGCCGTCGGCCATCTCCACCAAATGACCGAGCAGGCCAAAGCCGGTGACATCCGTCATGGCGCTCACTTGCGGCAAACGGGCAAAGTGCTGGCCGGGCGTATTCAGCTGCACCATCAGGTCCCTTGCCACATGCTGGTCTGCGGTATCGAGCACGCCCTTTTTCTCAGCGGTGGTGTAAATGCCAATACCCAGCGGCTTGGTCAGATACAGGCGACTACCGAGTGTGGCGCTGTCATTGCGCTTGAGCTGCTGTTTATAAACTTCGCCAGTCACGGCCAGACCAAAAATCGGCTCGGGCGCATCAATGGAATGCCCGCCGGCCAGTGGAATCCGCGCAGCATCACATACGGCGCGGCCACCACGGATCACCTCGGCGGCAATTTCCGGAGCCAGCACATTAACCGGCCAGCCCAAAATCGCAATCGCCAGCAGCGGCGTGCCACCCATGGCATAGATATCGCTGATCGCGTTGGTCGCAGCGATGCGGCCAAAATCATAGGGATCATCGACAATCGGCATAAAAAAGTCGGTAGTGGAAACTACCGCCCGCTCGTCATCTAGGGCGTAAACCGCCGCATCGTCACGGGAGTGGTTACCGACCCACAAGCGCGGATCCTGAAACTGATCGCCGCTACCGGCCAAAATGGTACTCAGGACATTAGGGGCAATTTTACAACCGCAGCCAGCGCCGTGGCTGTACTGGGTCAGGCGGATCGAATCTGGCATGGTGGCCTCACTTGGCAATAAATGGTGTCGATTGTACGCCTGTTACCCGGGGATGCACAGGCGGGCAAAGCGTGCGCCAAATCACATTTGCGCGTAACATCAGCGCGTCTTTCATCCATTGTTGAGCAGGCCAGTAGTGAACAAAGCAGCCAGTCAAAC
>CAZBXG010000065.1:0-5111 GCA_964495925.1 uncultured Thiopseudomonas sp. | reverse complement strand
ATCCACTTTCCAATCATCAAAAAACCTCCACTTAATTGGCTTCCTCCAATAGCGCTACGAGGTCCGCATGTTCTGCTCTGAGCTTCTCCAGCTCATTGGCAAGATTAATTGCCACCAAAATTGCCACCCGGTGACGGGGAAGCAAGGGGTTCATCTTCTGAACCTCGTCTAGTCGACGATCCACCAAGGAGGCCAAGTTTTCAATGTACTCCTGCGAGGCTTGCCCTTTTATTATATGCTCTTCGCCAAAAATCTGAACCCGTACCGAACGAACTTCACGGTCTCCACTCATGCCCGTCCCTCCTTCGTTCCTCACTTCTACTCCATCTACATATTTCCTCCTAACGGATTTCTGCACCGAACTTAGAGCTCAAGCCCGCAACGCAGCTCTCCATAATTGGATTGATTTCCTCGTCTGTCAAGGTACGCTCGCCCTGAAAACGTAGAGAGAAAGCTACGCTCTTCTTGCCTTCCGGTATAGGTTTCCCCGCATAGACGTCAAATACCGTCACTTCCTGTAAGAGCTCGCCTCCGAGTGCTCCAAGGTACGCTATCATATCACCAACGGCCTGCTCGCTGTCTACTACGACCGCCAAGTCACGGTCAACGGCAGGATACTTGGGGAGACTACGAAAAGAAGGTGTGACGCCAAAGATGTCCAGAATCTTTTCAAGCTGAATCTCAGCCGCATAAACCCTTCCTGGTACTCTAAAGTTCCTTTGAACAGCAGGATGCACTTCGCCATACACTACCACTTCATGCCCGCGATAGGTAACCCGTCCTTGGCGACCAGGATGGAATGTTGGATTCTCTCCCCGCTCCCAGTTGAGTTTCTCTGACACTAAGAGCAGTTCAAGAAGGCCTTTCAGGTCATAGAAATCATAAATCTCCGTGGGCAAACCCCAGTTCGCGGGAGTACGTTGACCCCAGAGTGCTAGGCAAAGTTGCATTTCCTCGCGAGGCTGCTCTGCGCCAGATGGGTCTCCAACATAGTTCGCACCAATCTCGAAGAGTGCAACCCGGTCTTGTTGGCGACTGGCATTGAGACTAATCGACGTAAGGAGCCCGGGTAGCAGACTGTGACGCATGGCAACCAAGTCCTCCGAGATCGGGTTTTGCACCATTAGCATCGGCTGGTTATCGCGAAGGAGCCTGTCGTTATTATCACTGCGTCCAAACGTGTACGTAAGTGCTTCCTGTAGACCAGCTCCTACCAAGATTTCTCGCACATTGTCAGCTACTTCAAGACGCCGAGTCTGCCCTCCAGAACTCGCCGTATCTGCAGGAAGTGTACTGGGCAGATTATCCAAGCCCCAGATCCGAACAACTTCTTCAATAAGGTCAGCGGTCACTTCAACATCTGTACGATGCGAAGGCACTGTAACCTTCCAATGGTCCGGTGCAATTTCTTCTACCACAAAAGCCAAGCGCTCCAAAATGGCTCGACAGGTACTTGTTGGGACGGGCACACCTAGGATTCGCTCGATTTCTTCGAGGGGCAGATCGATGACAATCGACTCGCGCCTACTCGAATCAACATCAATGTGTTCTGCATAAATACGAGCCTTTGCCAAGTGCTGTAAGAGATGCAGAGCTCGCTGGCTGGCAAACAATGTTCCACTTGGATCGATACCTTTTTCAAATCTGGCAGAAGACTCCGAACTGAGCCCTAAGGTTCGACTGGTCCGACGAACACTAACGGGAGAGAAATTTGCTGTTTCAAGTAAGACCTGCTTTGTGTCTTGGGTAACCTCGCTATCAAGTCCACCCATAACTCCCGCAATGCACTTCGGCGCCGTGGCATCACAAATCAAGAGCATCTCTGGGGTGAGTTCACGTTCTACACCGTCAAGGGTCTCCATCTTTTCGCCAGGCCTGGCTGTGCGAATGACTAAGCGACCCTCTTCCAGATGTTCAAAATCGAAGGCATGCAGCGGTTGACCCGTTTCAAGCATCACGTAGTTGGTGATGTCAACCACGTTGTTGATGGGGCGCATACCGGCGCCTCTTAGTCGGAGTTGCATCCAAAGGGGTGACTCTTCAATTCTAACATCTTCAAGCAAGGCGGCCGTGTAACGCGGGCAACGCTCAGGATCTTCAACCGTTACACTGGTCCTGTTTGAAATGGGTGTGTCCAGTGTTACATAGTCGATTGACGGAAGTGTAAGTTCTCCTTGAGTCAGTGCTGCTATCTCCCGGGCAATGCCCAAAACACTCATGCAATCCGGGCGATTAGCATAGACCGAGACATCCAGAATCACATCATCCAGATCCAAGGCTTCAACTAAAGGTGCGCCAACGTTCAAGCAGTTGGGTAGAACCCAGATTCCTTCGTGATCATCACTGAGGCCAAGCTCCGACTCTGAGCAGATCATGCCATTTGAGCTCACGCCACGAATTTTCGTAGACTTGATTGTCAGTCCCCCGGGCAAATGTGCCCCTTCAAGTGCCACGGCCACGGTTTGCCCTTTGGCCACATTAGGTGCACCACAGACAATTGTGTGCGCTCCTTGTTCACCCACATCGACAATGCATACTTTTAGGTTGTCAGCATCAGGATGTTTTTCGCAGTCCGTGACAACACCAACATAGACTCGAGGAAGATCCGGTGCGAGCTTCGCCACGCCTTCCACTTCGAGACCTGCCATTGTGAGACGGTGCGCGAGTTCTTCTGGTTCCCACGGCACGTCAACATAATCTTGTATCCACTTATAGCTAATGAGCATGAAAAGTCCCCCTAATTGGTGAATTGCTGTAAGAAGCGCACATCGTTTTCAAACAACAGACGAATATCGTGGATCCCATATTTCAGCATGGCCACACGCTCAATCCCCATGCCAAAAGCAAAACCCGCTACTTTCTGAGGATCATACCCCACTTGCCTTAAGACATTAGGATGAACCATACCGGATCCTAGGATCTCCAGCCAACCAGTGTCCTTACACACTCGGCATCCCTCTCCGGCACAGATGATACACGAAACGTCTATCTCCGCACTTGGTTCGGTAAAGGGAAAGTAACTCGGTCGCAAACGAATCTTGGTATTGGGTCCGAACATGCGCCGAACAAAGAGTTGTAGCGTACCTTTGAGATCGGAAAACGTAATACCCTCATCCACCACCAGACCCTCAATCTGGTGAAACATAGGAGAGTGCGTTACATCCGAGTCAGCTCGATAGACCTTGCCGGGAGCCAAGACACGAATCGGTGGTTGTTTGTGCTCCATCGTATGAATCTGCACTGGTGATGTTTGACTTCTCAGTAGAAGCTTTTCTGTGATGAAGAAAGTATCTTGCATGTCTCTCGCTGGATGATCAGGTGGAATATTCAATGCTTCGAAGTTGTAGTAATCCCACTCTACCTCAGGGCCCTCCACGACTTCATAGCCCATCTGCATAAAGATGGTCTTTGTCTCATTGATAATCCGAGTGATGGGATGGATAGTACCCCGGACAACCGTACGTCCTGGCAGAGAAATGTCAAGACCCTCCGCGCGAAGACGTTCCTCTTCTTCCGCATGGTACAGATCTTTCTCTCTTTGCTCCCAAGTACGTTCGAGTTCGTCACGCACTTCGTTTACCAGTTTTCCGAAGAGAGGGCGCTCTTCAGGGGGTAGCTGCCCTGTGCTTCTGAGGATGACTGTTAGCTCACCCTTTTTCCCTAAGTATTTGACTCTCGCATCGTTCAACTCCTGGACTGTTCTGGACTCCTCACAAGCTCGCAACGCTCTTTCTCTTATTTCTTGGACTTTGCTTTGCACACAAAAACCTCCCCACTTTTGTCAACCCAAAAACAAAAAAACTCCCCACGTCCCAGCCTTAAACAGCGCTAGGGACGCAAGAAGTACGCGGTACCACCCTACTTGGCATACACTCTTAAAAAACCTCAAAGTCTGCCCATCTCAAATCCTGTAACGGAGGAACCCGACAAGGCCTACTATAGTTTCAGCCTGTAGCTCTGGAGTGAATTCAATCCACTTTTCATCCAAGAAGACTCGCAGCCTTTGGTCTTCTCTCTCTGGGGAGGCCATGGACCTACTACTCTCCCTCATCGCCTTTAACTATTGACTAGTGCAACACACTCTGGCTTACTTCTAGAAGTTGCCGATACAAAAGATAGGCGCTTACCGAACCTGTCGACACAAATATCTGCCAAACAACCTGTGGTGTTAGATTCACAAAATAACCTCCCACGTGTTCAGTCTAATACAGAGATTATACCACAGAACACAAGTTGTTACAACGGGACACTTTGGTCGATCAGAAACCGGCTATGGGAGGTGCGAACGATGTTGACGTAAGATCTCGTACAGAAGAACGCCTGCGGCTACAGGAGCGTTGAGGGACTCAACAGGTCCTATAAGCGGGATTTGCACACGTAGAAGAGCTGCATCTCGAAAGTCGGGATGAACTCCCCTTGCTTCGTTACCGATAACAAGTGCCATGTTTTGGGGATACCGGGCTTTCCAATAGTTTTGGGAGTCGACCAAGTCTGCAATGACCAAGGTGCTTCCGTTCAGTCTTACGAGCTCCAGAACTTGACGCCGAGTCACGAGCCAATGGGGCAGGCGGAAAATCGCTCCCATACTTGAGCGCAAGACCTTTGGGTTATACAGATCAACCGATCCTTCGACCACTAAAAGACCATGAACTCCTGCTCCTACAGCCGTTCGCAACAAAGTACCCATGTTGCCCGGATCCTGAATTTCATCCGCTACGAGCATAACACCACTGCAAGACAGCGTCCATGAGGGTTTTCTTACCACGGCTACCACACCTTGCGACTGCACAGTGTCGGTCAACTCTGACAATACTTCTTCAGTGCATCGCAAGGCCGGGATTCCACTGTCTTTGGCATGCGTTATCATCGCTTCGCCACGGGGATTATCGGTGAGCTTAGGGGAAAAAAAGAGCGTCTCTACAAAAGGAGTGCTCAAGGCCTCCTCTACAAGGCGTACTCCTTCTATAATAAATAGTCCCGTTTGATCCCGGTATTTTCGTTGATGCAACAGCTTGGCATCTCTGACGCGCTCATTCTTCCTGCTACTGATGATGATCTCCTGTTCCATCATGGGCCCCCTAAAAAACAAATACCGGGAGGATTAACCGCCC
>CAZBXG010000064.1:1806-5200 GCA_964495925.1 uncultured Thiopseudomonas sp. | reverse complement strand
CAGGACTTGGCAGCCCGCCAGGAAAGATATTTCAGTCAAAACAACAGCTATGTTACCGATGTCACTAAACTTGGTGTAACCACCGGCTCAGAAACTGGCAAATACACTGTTACGGCTACAGCACCTGCAGGTAGTGGCGGTTACCTTTTAACCGCTGCCCCCTCATTTTCTGATACAAAGTGCGGCAGTCTGACACTCAATGCCCTCGGCGCAAAAGGCGCAAACGCAACCGACTGTTGGCGCTAACTATCCTTGTAATGCCGATGCACCAGCTAAGCAGTTACTTTGACATCTGGATCTCAAGTTTTCTTGAGATCTAGTTGCTTCAATTACGCACCAACCAACCCCCACAACAAACGCACCGAGAACGCAATCAACAACACTCCCATCACTCGTTCAAACCAGTGACCCAGCCGTAAAAACCGCTCCCGCACGGGCGGACTGGTAAACAACAAACTGACCAGCACAAACCACAGCGCGTTGATTACACACATACACACGCCGTAGAGCATCTGCACTGCCAAAGGCGTTTGTGCGCTGACTACCGTAGTGAATACCGCCAAAAAGAACAGCGTGGCTTTAGGATTAGTGGCATTGGTCAAAAACCCCAATACAAACGAGCGCCGAAAACTGACTACGCCCTGCTCTTCTCCTGCCTCCTGCAAAACCCCAGTCGTTTGTCGACCCGCCTGCCGGATAAATACAACACCAAGATACAGTAGGTAGCCAGCACCCAGCCAACTGGCCACCTGTAACAACCATGATGTGGTGTGCATCAACGCACCGACACCCAGCAAGGTGTAAATCACATGCACCGAAATGCCTGCACCAATTCCGATGGCAGTGCCAATGCCAGCACATCGCCCATGGCGCACGCTCTGTCGAATCGTCACGGCAAAATCCGGCCCCGGTGCCACCACTGCCAAAAAATGAATCAACGCCAACGCTACAAACTCACCCATATAGCCCGTCACTGAACCAGTCCGACTGATTAGAAATCAGTGAGCAGGTTCTACAGTTTTGTAGACCGCAATCAAATCCGAAAGGCTTTGTGGCAAAACACCTGCTTTGTTCAGCTGACTACGTATGTCCGCAGATATTTCTGGGGAAATGGCCACATACTCTACGTCCCAGCCAGAATAAACTTTTTGGGCTGTTAAAAATCGCTCGGCTCCTTCTTTCAGTGCCGCGATAGAACCTAAAAGCTTCTCCGGGTTGCGCTTGCACGAACCAAAACGGATTTTCTTTTCGTCCTCGTTCAGCGCCACAAGATCGATCTCTACGTCTGAACGATCCCAGTACCCCGCCACCTGATGAGTCAAGGCAAAGTTTCCAATGCCCAAACGACTGTGTTCTTCATAAATTTGAGCGACCAGGTCCTCTAGCGCATACCCCTCAACCTCACAAAGACGCTCATCGGCCTGTCGAATCAATTGCTCCATTGGCCGAAACGCTGAAGCAGATACTGGCTTTTGCAAGGCGCTTAGCCATGCGCGAAGAAAATTATCTCTAATGTAGTAACGGCCAGACCTAGCCGTAGACTTAGCAAATATAGGCAATCTTCGCTCTATCATCTGATAGCGTTCGGCCAAAATTTTCAGATACCCGCCAACCTGTTTAACTTCGCCCGGACCGGAAATGACAGCCAATGAAGCTTCTAGCTCAGCATTGTTACACCCTGGATGGGTGGCAAGATACTGCAATACCATGTCGTAACGTCCCCGCAGCTCTCGTAAAAACCAATTATCTGCTTCATTCCTAAGTGGCGAGGAACTGGCAAAAAACAATCGTTCCAACACCTCATCGCGCGATGCATTCAATACCCCCTGCTCATAGGCATCCCGATAAAACTTAGGTACCCCCTCGAAAAGGCTCCACAAGAACAACAGGCGCTTGGGGTCTAAATCAGCGTGCTTTTCAAGGATCTCCAGGACTGAACGAATATCCAAATGTGTGAGCTCCAGGGTGTCTGTGGTGCGATTAAAGAGCGGTGCGTCCCGGTCCTCCAAAAGAGCTGTCATTTCTGCATGCAGTGAACCAAGCACAATCAATCCACCTGGCACTTCATGACTGATAGTCCCAAGCTGGTCGACTACGGCCTGTAAGTGAGAGCAGAAATCGCTAAGCTTTTTGCGATGAAAATACTGAAACTCATCCAGTGCCACCACATATCCATCCTGCACCAGTCGGCCAATTAATTGAGCCAAGTCCGCCAAGCTGGTTACTCGTGACTCAAAACCAAATGTTTCCAGATATCCATTGCAGGCTGCAACCACGCCGACAGCATCTGAGTCTGGAATCTGGATATAAAGCGTTTTTTTGTGACCGCTGGCTGCTAGAGCTTGCTGGATAAGAGCTGTTTTACCAATCCTGCGCCGTCCAGAAATCTGCAGAAAAAACCAGCGCTGGCGAGCCAAAATGCGCTTCATTTGCTGCAGTTCAAGATGCCTTCCGTAAAACTGCCAGCCTTGTCTGCTCATTGCCACACCTCTAATATAAAAACTTTTATCTTATGGCTATTCTATCGTCTATCAAGCGAATTACAAAGAGTTTACTGGCAGCCTCTCCTCCTCTAAAAAGCTAGCCACATGCTGGAAAGTGGGCGATTCACGCTCTAGACGAGCCTCCAGAAAACAAGGTAAAAATTTTTATCTAATAATGTTTGATACAGAACCCTATACATTGCCAGATGGATCATGCACGTATAGCTCACTTGGCTGTTAATGGCCATTGACACCACTGATGAATTGATGAAATACACAAAGCTGCACAAATCGCAGTTAAACGAATGGTTAAAGCGTGCAGTTGCAGATAATTTGCTAAAGAAACTCGCTCGTCCTGTGCGATATCAGGTAGCAAACAAACAGCTTGAAATATAAGAAGACAAACAACCCCGGCACCACCATTTACCTGAATGCTTGCCAACGGCACACTCCTTGCTGCAATCACTCGTTGACACCCGACCGTCAAAACCATGTCAACCTGATTGCAAATCTGCAAGGAGCATCAAATGAGCCTTTTTGACCCAAGCATCCATAGCAACGCCTTTAGTACTGATCACCGCAATCTCAGCAAGCAGAGTCCGCAACAAGAGGAATCCGCTGCCAGTTTTTCCGACATTTTTCAGCAAGCTCAGCAACAAGCTACCGTTGCTACGCCAATAGAAACTACGGACGAGCCAACCACCAATATGTCAGAACGCAATGTGGTCGACGAATTCATGGCCTGGATGCAAATGACTCCGGCACAACAAATGCGTGATCGTATCCTGAAAGAGCTCGGGCTAACGGAAGAACAGCTGCAAGACCTGCCACTTGAAGAACAAGTGAAAATCGAGCAGCTGATTGCACAAAAAATTCGCGAAGAAATGGAGTTGCAACATAACCAGCCTCCC
>CAZBXG010000064.1:0-1706 GCA_964495925.1 uncultured Thiopseudomonas sp. | reverse complement strand
TCCCGCTCGCGATGAAGAGCAAGAACTGGAGTCATAAACCGCACATGGCAGGTTTTCGCTATACTGTGGCGCGTTAATGCCCGCCACAGGAATGATCATGCCCAACAATCTCACCACAGACATAGCCATCGTCGGCGGCGGTATTGCCGGTTTGTGGCTGAATGCTCGCCTGCGCCAGCAAGGCTTCAATACCCTGCTGATCGAACAGCACAGTCTGGGCGGGCAGCAAACGGTCAAGTCACAGGGCATCATTCATGGTGGCACCAAATACGCACTGCATGGCGCACTAACCGGCTCGTCCGAAGCCATTGCCGACATGCCGGCGCGCTGGCGAACTGCGCTGGACGGCAACGGGGAGCTGGATTTGCGTGGCGTACGCCTGCTGTCCGAGGCGCATTACTTGTGGTCACCCGGCTCGGTTACCGGCAACTTGACCAGCTTTTTTGCCAGCAAGGCCATGCGTGGCCGTGTGGACGTGGTAAAAGGCGCTAATTTACCGCCGGCCCTGCAAGACAAAGCCTTCAAGGGGCGAGTGTACCGCCTGGCCGAACTGGTATTTGACGTGCCTAGCCTAATTGCACGACTGGCCGAGCTGGCTGGCGACAGTCTGTTGCATGCGCCACAGCTCACGCCTGTGCTGGATAACGGCCAGCTCGCTGGCCTGCACACGGGTGATATCAACATTACAGCTCAGCGTTATATTTTTACTGCTGGCGAAGGCAACGCCCAGTTGCTCACCGATTGCCAGCTTGAACAGCCCCGCCAACAACTGCGCCCACTGCATATGGTGCTGGTCAAAGGCCCGCAACTGAAACCTGTGTATGCCCACTGTCTGGGCGGCGGCACCAAACCACGCATCACCATTACCACGCACCCAGCAGCTGATGGCCAATGGGCCTGGTATCTGGGCGGCAACCTGGCCGAAGCCAATGGCGTAGCCCGTGATGAGGCAGCACAAATCAGTGCAGCCCAGCACGAACTGCGCGACCTGATGCCCTGGCTGGATCAAACCGGACTGGAATGGCGCACATTGCGCATCAACCGCGCCGAGCCAGCACAAAATAATCTGGTGCGACCCGACAATGCGTTTTTGCATGTTGACCCGCAACTAATGGTGGCTTGGCCGACCAAACTGGCACTGGCTCCCGACTTGGCCGACCGGGTACTTGAGCAGCTGCAGCAACAAGGCGTGCAAGCACAAACGCATGCGGCATTAGCGCAACTGCCACGTCCGTCAATCGCGCTTGCTCCATGGGAGGAATTGTTTTAATGGAAAGCCTGCACAACTTTTATCGTCCAATGGGTAGCAACGGCCCGCTAGTTTCGCCACTGGGACTGGGCACCGTCAAGCTGGGTCGCAATCAGGGGGTTAAGTACCCTTCAGGCTTTGAATTGCCTGACGATAAAAGCGCTTTGGAATTACTGGCTCTGGCGCGTGACCTGGGCATTAACCTACTGGACACCGCACCTGCCTATGGCATCAGCGAAGAACGCCTTGGCCCGCTGCTCAAAGGCCAACGCCACGACTGGGTACTGGTCAGCAAGGTGGGCGAGGAATTTGTCGATGGCGCGTCGCTGTTTGATTTCAGCGCCAACCACACCCGCATGTCGGTCGAGCGTAGCCTCAAGCGTCTACGCACCGATTACCTGGATGCGGTACTGGTGCATTCCGATGGCAACGATGTGCAGTTGCTGCAACAGGAAGA
>CAZBXG010000063.1:0-5508 GCA_964495925.1 uncultured Thiopseudomonas sp. | reverse complement strand
TTCTCAATGGAAAAATCCCTCAATCCCGGGTCAGCTCTCAGCGGAAATCAACAGAGAGGTGTTCTCCCATTAATTGAGCCAACAAGAGAGCGACGGGGCCACTGGGGGGCTTGCCACGCTCTATCCGTGATATTGTCGCTTGATTGACACCTAGGCAGCGCGCAAGCGCCGATTGGCTCATTCTTCGGTCTTTCCTGAATTTGATAAGATCGTTCCGCATAATGTTATATATGCGTTAAGCATAATATCAGGTCAATGCCTATCGCATAGTTTTTTGTGCGATACGCATAGATATGAGCGACAAAGATGTTGGCGAGCGCCTCAAAATCGCGCGGAAACAGGCTGGATTCGGGTCGGCGGCCGAAGCCGCTGAAGCCTTGGGTATGAAGTACCCAACTTACGCAGGTCACGAAAATGGTAACCGCGGGGTGGTCAGGGCTGCCGCTAGGTATGCTCGGCGCTATGGAGTGTCGCTTGACTGGCTCTTGCAAGGAAAAGGGGATGGGCCTCAGCCCGGCGGCCCCCCGGCGATTAAAGGTGAGGCGGAAATTAAAGAAATGCTCGGTCGAATTGAGGGATTACCGCAGGAGGCCGTTCATCCCCTGTTTCGAATAATTATGGGGTACGTGGAAGACGCCGAGCGATCATCACAACCCCATTCTCCGGCTCAAACTGCACCCGCCAGTCTCCCCCGTGAGCCAGAGCCATCGCGATAGCCAGTTCCGCAGTCAACCGCTTCACCCTCATATGAGGGTCGATCGGTGGTCCTGCCCCGGCCGCTTCGCGGATTCCGGCTACGATCTCATCGTTCTTCGTTTTGAATTTTGGCTTGATCTGACGCTCAATTGCCATTGCGCCCTCCAAGGTCAATAGGAACCAAATCCTATCTATTGAGTCAAGAACGAAGCACGAACACCCTTTCCAGTTGAGCCCATTGTGGAAAGGTGCTTGGATTGAAGGATTCGCCTTGGGAGGGCTGTGGGAAATGAAAATTAGAACTACCGCAGCACTCGCTGCGATGGTGGCGCTGGGCGGCTGCGCCTACAAGGCCGAGCCAATGTCCGTGGGCGCCTATAACGTCTACTCGTCCTACGGTGAGAAACTGCCGGGGAAATATCTTCTGTTCGTAGACGCAAACGCATTGCAGAAGGCCATCAAGCCGTCTGATTTCAATTGCGCGGCACACAACTATCCGTTGGATCTCCGGGCCGGATTCACGGGATCAGTTCGGAAAACGTTCGAAACGCTTGTGTCTGAATTGGAGGTTGTCGATCGTCCAGTTGATCGTTCGGAGCTTCAATCTCGCGGCGCACGGGGGATGATCATTATTAAGGGCGAGGAATTGGACGGCAGGCTTCGTGTCGTGCCAGGCTTCTGGACCGCAGGCATGGAAACCGAAGTTGAACTCGCGGCTTCCATCGTAGTCGATGGTCGGAGCGGCCGCCTTCTCGGATCCACCGTCGGCGGCAACGGGAACGCTCAAGGCGATGCCGGCGGTTTCTGTGAAGGTGGCGCAAAAGCTCTCGTCCAGTCCGCCGAGAAAGCCATGAAGGAGGCCGTGGGGAGACTAGGTGAGGCGTTGACGAATTCCGAGCGTGTGCGATCTGGCAAGAGCTAGTCACTAGCATGAAAATCACCCTCACCCTCTCCACTGATGAGCGGATAGCTCTACGCCGATATGCCCGTGACATAGGCGAGGATCTGGAAACCGCAGCTCATACAGGGCTGCGGGACTGGCTCACGCTTATTGGGGAGCTAGGGCAGGCGTACGATCTGGACGAGGATACTGAGACGCAGGGAGAGGCGTAGGATGCGGGGAGAGTGAATGGCGATGGCAGGGAGGCATTTGGGACAACTCGTTAACGAAGTGATCCGGTAACGGCTTGTCAACCTATGTTTGTTGACATATATGACAACACTTGAAGGGCTTGAAGCAAGCGGACATCTCGTTCGCATCCATGTGCCTTTAGATGGGGGCGAGCAGGTATGGCGGAGACTTTTTGGCACGCCGGACTTTGTGAAGTGGCTCGATGAAGACTTACCGCAACTCGTCACGACTGTGGTGGGAGGAGAGATTTCTCCGTTTGAGCAAATTGACGCCCGCTTTCATGAGTACGTCATCGGAGAGCACATTCAAGACGATCGACGGTTCAAGGGCTTGTCGTGGACACCTGAATACCATGTCTGGGAATTCAAAACTCTCGATATTCGGGTGTTTGGGTGGGCGCCGTCTCGCGACTGCTTCATTTGCGCGTTTGGCGACATGAAGGACAGGATTGAGTTGATGAACGCTTACGGGCGTTACATCGCTCAAACCGTGTATGTCCGAGACAACCTGCCTCTCGACCCGCCAAAATTCGTAGCAAGCAAGGACTATGATGATGTCTTATCAAATGCGAAATGATGAACGCTCGCGCAAGGCGGGTAGATTTGTTGCGCGAGTTCATAAGGCGATCCAGCAGGCCGTTGTCCGTTCCGGTCTGAAGCAGAATGAGATTGCTACGAAACTAGGCTTGGACCGTTCAATCGTGAACCGCAGGATCCTCGGGCAATCGAACTTGACTTTGAGAACCATTGCCGATTTGGCGTGGGCGCTTGATCATGACCTTGTATTTGACCTCGTTCCGAGAAAGTTCGGACCGGAGGTGAATCGCCATCAGCAAGCCCCGACAGTTTCCGGCATCACTGTTACCGCAGCAACTGCGAACATCAGCTCACCTGCCCAAAAGCCAGTCGCTCGCGCAGCGTCTGGAAGCCAAAGGATTCTTGAGTATGCGCGCTGATATTTCGACCGTCATCATCTGCGATGATGTTCGCAAAGAATTAAGCGGAAAGGATATTCTAATCGGGGTTTACAGTGGCACCGTGAACGTCCCGGCTTACCCAACAACTTTTCCTGCGGCATTTTGGATAGAGATAGAGCCTGAGGGGGCAGGAAGCATCCATTGCGAATTCACTATTGCTACACCTTCTGGGAACCCACCCATGAAGGTTGGTTTTGACTTGGATGTAGTGGAAGCTGGCACCGCAGTTTTCGTTATGGGAGGCGTCCCGCTTACATTGGAGCGGGATGGAGACATTGTTATTTCGGCAAAAATCGGTAACGCCGACGAGACTGTAGTGAAGCGCAAGTCTGTCAAGCGCGTCCCTCTTGCGGCATCGACCCCGGGCCAACCGGCCGCTTTTTCCTCGTAGCATAACTTTCAGGCACGCACTTAGCAGAAACCCCGCCGGAGCGGGGTTTCCGTTTGCGCGGATGTGGCCCGCTCCGGCGGGTCTTTCTGGCCCTCTGCAAATATCTGCAAAGCCGTGGCGCCTGATTTTTCTCTCGCCCACCTAGAGATATAAAACTCCCCCTCAGAGCCCTGTACGGCTATTCGAGTTCGATCACCGAATGGAAAGCAGTCACGGCGTATGCAACTATTCGCTCGCCGGCCTTTTGAACCGAAACGTCTACCACAAACCCGCGCTTATAGACGTTCTCGTCCGCATCACGGATTTGTTGACGTATTTCCTGCTCTACCATCTCAGACGCATACATCACTGCGTGGTCTTTTGGCGACAAGCTCTCGATTCGAACGCGTTCGCCAGACTTCTTGTTGATGGCAGCATCATGCACGTCTGTTCGCGTGTAGACCATCAACACTCTAGAATGGGAAGAGGTATCAGGCTGGGCCAAGAGCCGCTTTCTGTCCTCAATATTCTGTTCTGCGGCGCGAGCTTCGGGCGTGGTGAACTTGAATCCGCTTTTGATTTTGCGCTCGCCATCCTCGAAATAAGCCACATCGAGCCGATGAGACGCATTAGGATCCGCAATAATAGACCGAACAGTCTTGTGAAAATCATTAAGTTGGGGGATGTTTTCGAGTTCGCCCTTGGGGATGTCGTTGGTAATTAGCGCCTTCAGCCGCCCTCCCCATCTCCTCACAAAATCCTCCAAGAGCATGATCTGCTCAACGCTATGGACGGCGGCACCTGCGGCCACCACCGCTGCGGGAATTAGGCCAGAAACTATATCAGCCTCAACGCACCCATGCCGGACTTCGCGAACGTACATCCGCGTATCAGCCTTAACGCCTGGATATGTCTCGGAAACGTACCTATCGAACTCATTCGCAATGGACGTGAACGCGCCGACGAAATCACCGAGTTCAATCGGCTCGTCTGTGTCCAGCTTCAATGTTAGATGCGCTTTTTGCTCCCCCATCAGTGCAGAGTAGCTTTCGCGGCACATTTGTCCATCTCCTACACGCAACGCCCTTCCTAAATCCTCTTACAAAGTCAGAGACGGAGCGAGCAGAGACAAAGAGGCGCCCTATCCTTGAGGCCGAGCTCAGAGGACGGGCTGGGCTTAACGCGCCTTGATTCGCATGTTCCTGTTTCGATGCAAAGCACGATTTATTCCTAACGCATAAATTCTATTGACAATTAATTATGCGTTAAGCATAGTTATCTGCAATCAACCGCCGATGAAAGCAAACGACATGACCACGAACGACGCCGCGCGGGCGACCGCTGAAGCTTTGCCTGAAACTCCTGAGCTTTCCGAGGCTCGGGACATTCTCACCCGGATCAAGGACCTGAATGAACTTATGTTCATGGCCGGCGAAGGGATGTTCGGATTCAGCCGAAACGCGGCCAACGCTATTACTGCCGGCTGCGATGAGATCGGGGCGAAGCTCAGGGAAGCCTGCGACATCATCGACGCGCACCTCATCGAAGCGCGGAAAGGCGGTGCGGCATGAGCGCCGATGTCTTCTCCGTAGTCGATCGCTTTGGCGAGCCCGTCATCGTAAAGCGTGGTCTCCACCTTCAATGTCTGCTCACCGTGTGTCAGCAGGCAGCGGCATCCCTCGAAAATGTCGGTGACGGCGCATATCGCGACAGCGTGACGGCCAGCCTTGGCTTCGCGCTGGAGCTTGCCGAGAACATGGCCAGCGACCTTCATGAAGCACTGGTGAAGCTCTCGCCCAAGACTGGGGGGGTGGAATGAGCGAGATCATCAGCAAGATCAGTACTTTGTCACGTACGGAGCTAGAAGGAGCAATCGAGGACATCTGGGCCAAGGCAAACGTAATCCAACGCCTGACTTTCTTGCTCGATATCAATCTTGAGAAAGACTTTAAACTGGGGCGGGCTACGAGGATCGACGGAAATACCGTCACGCTCATGTTCCAGAAGCGGGGCATCGACGCCACGCTCTGGCTGGCTGGGGAGACTTGGTCCAAGACCGCTGATCTTCTGGAAATTCTTGATGACCTCAATTCCAGCGTGGAAACTCCTGCGGGGAAGGCGGCATCAGCATGAGCAAGTCCAAAAAACTCGACTATTTCGACGCGCTTCACCGTAAGGCGTGCATCCTTCAGTCCATGGTGGAGGTGCTTTTCGACAGGATATCGGATGGACCGACGCCGGCAGGTGCCCGCGACTTCGTTGTCGACAACCTCATCGATGCCGCTCGCGATCTGTCGCGGGAACTGTCTGTCATGGCGATTGAAGACCCTGAGC
>CAZBXG010000062.1:0-6075 GCA_964495925.1 uncultured Thiopseudomonas sp. | reverse complement strand
TATTGGAGGTATCAACCTGCAAGAACTCCTGCTGCGGATGCTTGCGCCCACCCTGCGGCGGAATCGAAGCCACAGTACCCTCGATAAGTTTGAGCAACGCCTGCTGTACGCCCTCACCAGATACATCACGGGTAATCGACGGGTTTTCCGACTTGCGGGTGATTTTGTCAATTTCGTCCAGATAGATAATACCCATCTGCGCCTTTTCGACATCGTAATCGCACTTTTGCAGCAATTTCTGGATGACGTTTTCCACGTCTTCACCCACATAACCGGCTTCGGTCAGCGTGGTGGCATCTGCAATGGTAAAGGGTACGTTAAGCAGGCGTGCCAGTGTCTGGGCGAGCAGGGTTTTACCCGAGCCGGTTGGCCCCACTAGCAAAATATTACTTTTCCCCAGCTCGACATCATCCCGCTTGCGCTCACGGCTATGCAGACGCTTGTAGTGGTTGTATACCGCTACGGCCAGCACCTTTTTCGCCTTTTCCTGGCCAATGACGTACTGATCCAGCACTGCGCTGATTTCACGCGGCGTCGGCAGTTTGCTGCCGCCTTCCTCGCCATCAGCCTCTTCGGTTTCTTCACGAATGATCTCAATACACAGATCAACACATTCGTCACAAATAAATACGGAAGGACCGGCTATCAGCTTGCGCACTTCGTGCTGGCTTTTGCCACAAAAAGAGCAATACAACAACTTGCCCTTGTCCTCACCTGCTTGCATGTTTGTCATTCACTTATCCTGCCTGGTCAAGCTGCGCGTGCCGGCTAGCGGCCAATAGCAACATTAACGCTTGCTTACCACCTGATCAATCAGGCCATATTTTACGGCTTCATCACCGCTCATGAAATTGTCACGGTCGGTATCTCTGGCAATTACGTCCAGCGGCTGCCCGGTATGATGCGCCAACACCTGGTTCAGGCGCTCGCGGATATAAAGAATTTCTCGCGCGTGGATTTCAATATCCGATGCTTGGCCACGGAAGCCGCCCAGCGGCTGGTGAATCATCACGCGTGAATGCGGCAGACAGAAACGCTTGCCCGCAGCACCACCAGCCAGCAGCAAAGCACCCATGCTGGCTGCCTGACCGATACAGGTAGTGGACACGTCCGGCTTGATGAACTGCATGGTGTCATAAATGGACATGCCCGCCGTGACCGAACCGCCTGGCGAGTTGATGTACAGATGGATGTCCTTGTCCGGGTTTTCCGCTTCAAGGAACAGCAGCTGTGCCACTACCAGGTTCGCCATGTGATCTTCGACCGGACCAACCAGAAAAATAATGCGCTCTTTCAGCAGGCGCGAGTAAATATCGTAGGCACGTTCGCCACGCGAGGTCTGCTCTACCACCATCGGTACCAGTCCGCCGGCGGCCTGAATATCCTGCAAACCCTGCATAAAACTTGAGGCTGTCATCGCTGCTTGGCTCCTATCTTGTTCATATCCAACAGGCACGCAAGCCAGCACGATGGCTGGCTTGCGTCCTTGTCTATACCTGCGTGACCGGTTAATCAGGCTTCTGCTGAAGCCTCTTCGGTCTCGTCTTCGGCAACAGGTGCCGTAGGTGCTACCGGCTTGACCGCTTCCTCATAAGGAACAGCCTTGTCGGTCACTTTGGCTTTGGCCAGTACAGTTTCCACGACCTGCTCTTCCAGTACCAGAGCACGCACGTCTTCCAGCTGCTGCTCGTTTTTGTAGTACCAGTCGATGACCTGTTGCGGTTCCTGATAAGCGGAAGCAGTTTCTTCAACAGTGCTGCGAACGCGGTCTTCGTCTGCCTTGATGTCAAACTGCTTGACCATCTGGGCAACCAGCAGACCCAGGCTGACGCGGCGCTTGGCCTGAGCGTCAAACATTTCAGCAGGAAGCTGCTCGGCTTTCATCTGGCCACCGAACTGCTGTACGGCCTGTACGCGCAAACGATAGTTTTCGTTCTGAACCAGCGCTTGAGGCACTTCAATCGCGTTTTGTGCCAACAGGCCATCCATCACCTGAATTTTCAGCTTGTTGGTCAGCGCCTGCTTCAGCTCGCGCTCCATGTTTTTGCCGACTTCACTGCGGAAGCCTTCCAGACCACCACCGTTCATGCCAAACAGGGTGAAGAACTCTTCATCCAGCTCGGGCAGGCCAGCTTCTTCAACCGCATTGATTTTAACGGTGAACTCAGCCTGTTTACCGGCCAGTTCTTCGTTCTGGTAGTTTTCAGGGAAAGTCGGGGTAATGACACGCTCTTCACCGGCGACCGCACCTTCCAGTGCTTCTTCGAAACCGGGGATCATGTTGCCGGAACCCAGTACCACCGGAACGCCTTCGGCGCTACCGCCAGCAAACACTTCACCGTCAATACGGCCAACAAAGTCAATATTAACCTGATCGTCTTTGGCAGCAGCACGCTCAACAGCCACATAACGGGTATTTTGCTTACGCAGGACATCCAGCATGTTGTCGATATCAGAGTCGGCAACTTCAGCCTGCAGACGCTCGACTTCAATGTTTTCCAGTCCGGTCACTTCAAACTCGGGATACACTTCGAAGGTCGCAATGTATTCCAGGTTCTTATCTTTTTCGAACACTTTAGGCTCGATTGCTGGCTGACCGGCAGGATTAAGCTTCTCTGCAACAACCGCTTCATAGAAAGTCTGCTGAATCACCTCGCCCAGTACGTCCTGACGCGCGTCAGCTTCGTAGCGTTGACGAATGATGTTCATCGGCACTTTGCCTGGGCGAAAGCCCGGTACTTTGGCCTGACGTGCAGTGCGCTGCAGACGCTTGTTAACTTCTGTTTCGATACGTTCGGCAGGAACGTCAACAGTCATTCGACGCTCTAGAGCAGAGGTGCTTTCTACTGAAACTTGCATGGATAATCCTCGTTGAATTGACATGGCCAGACGGACCGACCGCGGAATCAAAGGGGTGCATTCTATTAGCCTTGAACAGAAATATCCATCCTGCAGGCAAGTTTTTACGGTTATAGCAATCCTTCAATTGGCAACCACGACAAAAAACGCACTCCGACACGACGCCAGAGGCTGCTTTTTGGTTCACGAACATAGACCCTCAGCCTGTCACCATCACGCACGGTCCAGCGTAATTGCTGCTTGTTGTTCAGACTCAAACGGTAAGCCTGCTCGGGTATTTCCTCGTCAAATGTCTGGCGAATACGCTGGGCCAGAACAGGGCTGTCAATGACAAAACCCAACTCGGTGTTCAAGTTCGCCGAGCGCGGATCAAAGTTGAATGAACCGACAAAAACATATTGACTGTCCACGGCAAATGTCTTGGCATGCAAACTGGAACCCGAACTACCCAGTATTTTGTCTTTGCGCTTGCTGCCCCGCACCCGCTTGGGCCGCACATGGCTCAACTCGTACAGCTCGACTCCGGCCTGCAACAGGGCTTTGCGCCGCCGCGCATAACCCGCGTGTACGAACGCCACATCGGTGGCCGCCAGTGAGTTGGTCAACACCCGCACTTCAACTCCGCTACGCACCAGCCAGGTAAACGCTTCAACTCCTGCGGCAGTCGGAACAAAGTAAGGAGAAATCAGCTCTACATCCTGTTGCGGATTGCCAATAATCTCTTGCAGCTGCTGTACCAGCAGACTGTTTTCCGGATGTTTTTGCCAGACTTTGCTCGGTGCATCACTGACCATGCGTACCGGCGCCCACTCAAATTGCAAGTCCCGCCCCAGTAACCGGGCCAGCAAATCGGCCTCACGCAACGACTCCAGATACTCTTCCGCAGCCGGACTGCGCGAAATATGCTCGGCCTGCTCGGCCAGTTCGGCCAGAGAAACACCGTTATGACGTTTGCCCGATACTTGCTCCAGAAGGTAGGCCGCCGGACTGTTCCAATAAGCATCAAAGTCGGCTGATACTTCCGGCACCACGGCACCCACCGTCAATACATCCAGGTCGGCAAACAGAATGTCATCGGCCGCACCGAAGTATTTGTCACCTATATTGCGTCCGCCAATAATGGTCGCCGCCCCATCAACCGTGAAGCTCTTATTGTGCATGCGCCGATTGACGCGGGAAAACTCGGTAACAAAATTCAGCCAGCGCGCTTTGCGGATGACAAAAGGATTGAACACCCGTACCTCGACATTCGGGTGGGCGTGCATGGCCAGTAAAAACGGCTCAATTCCCGCGGTGTTGTTGTCATCCAGCAACAGGCGGACACGGACACCACGGTCTGCTGCTTCGTGCAGTGCCTCAAGCAACATCAACCCGGTCATGTCGGCACGCCAGATATAATATTGCACGTCCAGGGTGCGCTCGGCATGCCGGGCCATCAGGATACGGGCAGCAAAGGCATCATCGGCTTCGGCTAGCGGATAGATGCCGCTGAGTCCGGCATCATGGCTTTGCAATAGCGGGGCAAGCGCACGGGCAATTGAAGTGTTGGCCACTTCGGCACCAGCAATGGCCATAATCTGTGGCCGTTCTTGCAGCTTTGGCAACCCGACACAACCCGTCAACCAAGACACTGCCATTATCGCCACCCATAGTATTCTGAAACTCAACCTGCCCGTCCTCTTGTAACCGTTTCTGACGAGCGAACACCGCCAGCTTGCAGCCAAACCCGCGTTAAAGTTTGTGCCAAATCAATCAACAGCGCTTATTTTACCGTCTCCGCCGCTCTTTGGGGTAACCTTACAACCATTGTGAATGCCGGCACCGCAAAACATATTGCCGGACTGTATCAGTTTTAGTTTTTCGAGGTGAATGACCGATGGAGCAGATGCCAAGTTTTAACCGAGCCCTTGTGGAAAAGTACGACCGGCCCGGTCCCCGTTACACGTCCTACCCAACCGCTCCGCAATTTCACACCCTGTTTGTCGAAGACAACTATCGTGCAGCCGCTGCCCGCAGCAACCAGGCTCCGGCCAAACCAATTTCCCTGTATATCCACATCCCCTTTTGCCAAAGCCTGTGCTACTACTGCGCCTGTAACAAGATCATCACACAAAAAACCAGTCGTGCCGTCGAATACCTGGATTACCTGAAACAGGAAGTCCGCATGCAGGCCGAACTGTTTGACCGCTCGCGCAAGGTCACCCAGCTACACTTTGGTGGCGGCACACCCACTTATCTGACTCAGGAGCAACTGGCCGACCTGATGCAGTGTCTGGGTGAGGCATTTAATCTGGATGACAGTGACGAGCGCCAGTTCTCCATGGAAGTTGATCCGCGCACCATTTCGCCCGAACAGCTGAAAAGCCTGCGTCAAATGGGCTTCAACCGCCTGAGCTTCGGTGTGCAAGACTTTGACCCTGACGTGCAGGCCGCCGTCAACCGCATCCAGAGCGAAGAACAGGTCGCCGAACTGATTCATGCCGCCCGCGAATACGGCTTTCGCGCCACCAGTGTTGACCTGATTTACGGCCTGCCGCTGCAAACCGTCGAAAGTTTCGACACCACGCTGGACAAGATCATTGCCCTGCGCCCTGACCGCATTTCCGCTTACAGCTATGCCCACCTGCCTCATCTGGTTCGCGCACAAAAGCTGATCAAGCCCGAGCACATGCCACCACCGGAACGCAAGCTGGAGTTGCTGGAGTTGACCATTCAACGCCTGTGCAGCGCCGGTTACATCTATATTGGCATGGACCATTTTGCCCTGCCCGATGACGAGCTGGTACTGGCCCGCAACGATGGCACCCTGCAGCGCAATTTCCAGGGTTATTCGACCCACGCTGACTGCGACATTATCGGCCTGGGTTCTTCGTCAATTGGCAAAATCGCTGACAGTTATAGCCAGAACGTCAAGGAACTCTCCCTGTATTACAGCATGCTGCGCGACAACAAACTGCCGCTGCACCGTGGCTATGAGCTGAACGCAGACGACTGCCTGCGCCGTGATGTTATCAGCGACCTGATGTGCCATAACCGCATTCACATGCCCGACATCGAGCAGGCACACGGTATCAATTTCCGCGAATATTTTGCCGATGCGTTTGAAAAGCTCAAAGAGCCCGTGGCCGACAACCTCGTGGAAATCACCGATACCGACATCATTCTGCTGCCACAGGGCAACCTGATGATGCGTAACGTCGCCATGGCATTTGACGC
>CAZBXG010000061.1:3383-6427 GCA_964495925.1 uncultured Thiopseudomonas sp. | reverse complement strand
AACACCATCGCTTCAACCTGAGCCAATCGCTCAACCGTACCCACATCGACCCACTGCCCCGAATAATACTCGCCGCTCACTTGCCCATGCTCTATGGCGGTTCTCAGTAACGGTGCCAGCCGGAATGGCCCCAGCATACATCCGGCAAACAGTTGTGGATGCAATACGGCAATGCCGCTATAGGTCAGTCTGTGCTCGCCCTCAACACTGACGCAGCCCTCTGCCAGCGCAAAATCGCCTTCCGGATGATGCTCCGGATTATCCACCAACACCAGATGTGCCAGCTTGCCGGGCGGCAGAGTCAATGCACAAAAGTCGTAATCGGTCCACACATCACCATTCACCAGCACAAAAGGTTGGTCGCCCAGCAACGGCAGCGCCTGCAAAATACCACCACCGGTTTCCAGTGGCTCGCTCTCCGGCGAATAGGCAATCTGCACGCCATAACAACTGCCATCGCCCAAAGCATCCTCAATTTGCTGCCCCAGCCAGGCATGGTTGATCACCAGCTCCCTGATTCCTGCGCCAGCCAATGCTTCAATGTGGTATTCAATCAACGCTTTGCCTGCCACCGGCAGCAATGGCTTGGGTGTGTGCAAGGTCAGCGGACGCATCCGCTCGCCCTTGCCCGCCGCCAAAATCATCGCTCTCATCGACAGCTCTCCGGCAAAGGCAGGCTGTCGAACAACTGCTGCAACGGCTTCAGTTCAGGGTAACGCGCCAATACCGGACGAATATAGGCAAAGAAACGTGGTACATCCTGCAGGTAGTGCAGTTTGCCATCACGGTGGCAAATGCGGGCAAAAATACCAATCACCTTGAGGTGACGCTGCAAACCCATCCAGTCGCAATCACGCACAAACCTGGCAAACGATTCTGGTACCGGCAAACCTGCCGCACGAGCCTTGTCCCAATACAGACGCAACCAGCCATGCACCCGCTCCTCCGGCCAGCTTAAAAAAGCATCTTTGAACAGGCTGATCACGTCATAGCTAATCGGCCCCAATACAGCATCCTGAAAGTCCAGTACGCCCGGCTCACCGCTACTTTCCATCAGGTTACGCGGCATATAGTCCCGGTGTACCAACACCTGTGGCTGCCTCAGTGCTGCTTGCACCAGCTGCTCACAGCCTTGTTGCCACCAGGTTGTCTGCTCGGCGCTCAACTGCACGCCCAGCTCATGCTGCAAATACCAGTCCGGAAACAACCCCAGTTCGCGGCGCAACAGGGCCTCGTCATATTCGGGCAAACCGCTACCGGCCACATCAATTTGTTGCAGCTGTACCAGCGCATCCAGCGCCCGGGCAAACATTTCATCAGCATTATCAGCATTTAACAGCTGCAGCCAGGTGTGCTCACCCAAATCTGACAGCACCAGAAAACCCTGCTGCACATCTTGCGCCAGCACCCGTGGCACATTCAGGCCGGCCACCGACAGCATTTGCGCCATACGTACAAAAGGCCGGCAATCCTCTCCCGGCGGCGGCGCATCCATCAACACCAGCCGCACATTGTCATCCTGCCAGCGAAAATATCGCCGAAAACTGGCATCACTGCCCGCTGCCTGCCAGCGTCCTGCGCCCAATTGCGGCATATTCAATACCGCCGACAAATGGGGACCTTGCTGCAAAAACCAGCTTTTTAATGCGACAAAACGTGCGTCTTCAACCTTTGCCTGTGGTTGTGGCATCTTCAATTCTCCAGTGGATGCTGGCCCGAAAGCGGGTCATGCTTTATTATCGCCTAACTTTGTCCCGTGTTCGAGTTGCCCGGGACTTTCAGACACTGACTGCAGGCAGTACGGATCCAGACACAATGACTCATCCTATCAAGGTTTTACGGCCCACCTCATTGGCGCTGGGCATTTTTGCCGCGCTCCACCCTTTTGCCTCCCAGCAGGTGCAGGCCGAGGAATTCAACTGTACTGTCGGCCCCAACGGCCAATGGCTATGTGTCACTGAACAAAAAGCGCGTGTTGCCCCGCGCCCGGTTGCTGCCACTCCGGCAGCCACCACAACGGCTCCGCGACAAACGGTTAGCGAAGCTGCCCCGGCTGAAGAAGCCGAAGACAGCGTGGTGCCGACACAGATTCGCCGCAGCAGCGCCGCCAATCCCTATGCCCATCTGGACTGGATTCCGCGCAACGAGCTGACCGAAGCCCAGCGCGAAGAAATCGCTCCTTATTGCGCCGGTACCTATGTTGAACCCGCACGACTTGGCAAGGACGACACCACACCGCTGAACCAGTCACCCATTTACGCCAGCGCCGATTCATCCAGCTATAACCAGCCGGAACAAATCACCACCCTGACCGGCAACGTGATTCTGCGTCAGTCCAGCCTGCAATTTACCGGCGACAGTGCCGAGTTGAATCAGCTGACCAACCTAGGCCAGCTCGACGGCAATGTCAGCCTGCGTGACCGTGATGTGCTGGTGGTCGGTAACCATGCACAAATTCAGCTCGACAGCGGCGAAGCTCAAATCGACAACGCCGAATATGTCCTGCACGAAATGCAAACTCGTGGCGCTGCTTCTTATATCAAGCGTCAGGAAGAAGGCATCATCCGCCTAAAAGACGGCAGCTATACCAGCTGCACCCCCGGCAGCAACGACTGGCACCTGCAGAGCAACAACATCACCCTGAACCCGGACACAGGTTTCGGCAGCGCCACCAACGTGACCCTGCGGGTGAAAAACATTCCGGTGTTCTACACCCCCTACATTTATTTCCCGATCGACGATCGCCGTCAGTCCGGTTTCTTGCCGCCCAGTATCAGCTACAGCAACAGCAAAGGGCTGGACCTGACCACACCCTACTACATCAACCTGGCACCGCACATGGATGCCACCATTTACCCCAACTACATGAGCGAGCGCGGCCTGCTCACCGAGGGTGAATTCCGTTATCTGACTAAAAAAGGCGAAGGCCGTGTGGGGGGTGCCTGGCTGGGTGACGACCAGGAAAAAGAGCGCAAACGCCAGTCCGAGTACAAAAGCGACCGCTGGATGTACACCTGGCAACATCAGCACGGTTTCAACAACCG
>CAZBXG010000061.1:0-3283 GCA_964495925.1 uncultured Thiopseudomonas sp. | reverse complement strand
CTCTATGCGCCCTACAAAGAGCAGCATGACATTCCACTGTTTGATACCAGTGAAAGCTCGTTCAGCTACTCCAGCCTGTGGCGTGATAACCGCTTTAGTGGCCGCGACCGCATTGGTGATGCCAACCAGGTTTCACTGGGCCTGACCTGGCGCTGGCTGGAAGAAAATGGCTTTGAGCGTCAGCGCGCAGCTATTGGTCAGGCGTACTACCTGTCCGACCGCAAAGTGCTGCTGTCTGCCGACCACAAAAACGAATACAAAGACTATTCGCGCAACACCACCAGCCGCTCACCGTACGCCATGCAGTACATGTATCGTTTTAACCGCGACTGGCAGCTCAACGCTGACTGGGCCTGGGACCAGGATGAAAGTGCGACCCGCACCGGCAGCCTGATGTTCCAGTACCAACCCGAAGACAACCTGAATAAAATCATCAACTTCGGTTACCGCTACAAAAACGACGGCATGTACTTTGATGAAGACCAGGGCCGTTACGTAACCGGCAGTGGCGATTACAAAAATTCTACAACCGGTAAAGTTTACAAAGACTTCTACAAAATCGAGCAAACCGACACTTCCATCATGTGGCCGATTTTCCAGCGCTGGAACGCTATTGCCCGCTGGCAGTTTGACTACAACCAGAGCCGCACCCTGGATGCCTTTGGCGGCTTCGAGTACAGCAACTGCTGCTGGAAAGTCCGCCTGGTCCAGCGTTACTGGGTCGACTATGACGAGCGCAGCATGTCTCCCGAGGACAACCGCAAACCTGACCGCGGCGTCTTCCTGCAAGTGATCCTGAAAGGGCTGGGTGGTGTCACCGGCAACAAGGTAGGTACCTTCCTCGACCAAGGCATCCCCGGTTATCAACGACGTGAACAAAATGGCTATTAATCCAATGAAAAAACTGTGCCTGGCACTACTGCTGGCCACTGGGGCCAGCTATGCCGCAGAACAACCTCTGGACCGCATCGCTGTAATTGTCGATGACGGCATCATCATGCACAGCCAGTACAGCAAACGGCTGGATGAAGTACGCGCCACCATCGCCAGTCGTGGTGTCGAACAACCACCCGAGGAAGAGCTGCGCCAGCAAGTGCTCGACCGCCTGATTCTTGATGAGCTGCAACTGCAAATCGCCGGACGTTCCGGCATTCGCATTGACGACGACGAGCTCAACAGCACCATCGCCACTCTGGCCGAGCGTAACCAGACCAGCCCCGAGCTGTTCATCAAATCGCTGGCCGAGGCCGGCGGCATGACGAGCGAAGCCGTTCGCGAGCAAATCCGCCAGGAAGTCACCATCAACCGTGTACGCCAATACCGCGTCTCCGAACAGATTCAAGTCACCGAGCAGGAAGTCAAAAACTTCCTCAACTCAACGCTGGGCGAAATGCAGCTGGCTGATGATTACCATCTGGCCAACATCCTGATTCCCTTGCCGGACAGCCCCACTGCAGACGAAATCGAGCTGGCACAAGCCAAAGTCACCGAAATCATGCAGCGTCTGGCCAAAGGTGAAGACTTCCAGCAACTGGCCGTACGTTTCTCGGCCAGTGAAAACGCTTTTGACGGCGGCGACATGGGCTGGCGCAAAGCAGCCCAGCTACCGCCTCCGTTCGACAGCGCCGTGACCCAAATGCAGCCCGGTGATGTCAGCGAGCCCATGCGTACTGCTGGTGGCGTAATCATTCTCAAGCTGCTCGACAAGGAAGGCCCGGACAGTGCCAGTTACCGCGAAGAAGTGCATGTCCGCCACATTTTGCTCAAACCCAGTGAAATCCGTACCCCGGAAGCCACCGAGCAACTGGCCAACCGTCTGTACGAGCGCCTGAAAAACGGCGAAGACTTTGCCGAACTGGCTCGCCAATTTTCTGAAGACCCCGGCTCTGCCCGCAACGGCGGCGAGCTGAACTGGGTCAGCCCTGAAAGCCTGGTACCTGCCTTTCGCGAAACCATGGCCAACACCGCCATTGGCGAGCTGTCCCAGCCTTTCGCCAGCCAGTTCGGCTGGCACGTGCTGCAAGTGCTCGATCGCCGTTTCAGCGACAGCACGCTGGAGCAACGCGAGCAGCAAGCACTCAACCTGCTGCATAACCGTAAATACGATGAAGAGCTGCAACTCTGGCTCAAGGAAATTCGTGACGAAGCCTACGTGGAGATCAAAGAACCATGACCCTGCGCTTTGCACTGACACCCGGCGAACCAGCCGGTATCGGTCCAGACCTGTGCCTGATGATGTCTCAGGCCACACAACCCTATCCGGTCGTTGTTATCAGCAACGTCCAGATGCTGCGCGAACGTGCCACACAACTGGCCCTCGAAGTCCAGATCACCGAAGTTGACCCGCAACAGCTGCCCAGTCAGCCTGCACCCGCCAACACGCTATATGTCTGGGACACTCCCCTCTACGAACCTGTCGTCGCTGGCCAATTAAACGAAGCCAACGCCCAGCATGTACTGGAAACCCTGACCCGTGCCGGGCAAGGCTGTCTGGACGGTCTGTTCGATGCCATGATTACCGCACCGGTACACAAAGGCATCATCAATCAGGCAGGCGTACCCTTCTCCGGCCATACCGAGTTCCTGCAACAACTGACCGACGCTCCTGAAGTGGTCATGATGCTGGCCACCCACGGCCTGCGTGTTGCACTGGTCACCACCCACTTGCCGCTGCGTGAAGTGGCTGATGCCGTAACCTCCGAACGAATCGAAAGCGTCACCCGCATCCTCCACCAGGACCTGCAAAATAAGTTCGGCATCCAGAACCCAAATATTCTGGTCTGCGGTCTCAACCCTCATGCCGGTGAGGACGGCCACCTGGGCCGTGAAGAACTGGACATCATCATCCCGACACTGGAGCGTCTGCGTGGCGAAGGCATGAACCTGACCGGCCCGCTGCCCGCCGACACCCTGTTCACGCCAATGCATCTAAAAAACTGTGATGCAGTGCTGGCCATGTACCACGACCAGGGCCTGCCTGTGCTCAAACACAAAGGTTTTGGCGCAGCAGTCAACATCACACTCGGCCTGCCGATCATCCGTACCTCGGTCGATCACGGCACCGCACTGGATCTGGCCGGCACCGGCAACATCGATACCGGCAGCCTGCAAATCGCCCTGGTAACTGCCTTCCAGATGGCCTCCTCCAGGTAAATTACCCAGCACCCTGTAGAAAGGGGCTATTGTAGGGAGGCGCCGTTGTAGGAGGGGGCTTGCCCCCGACAGCAATTGACCTAACCCTCAGGGGCAAGCCCCTTCGTACAGATAAGCCCCTCCGTGCGGA
>CAZBXG010000060.1:0-6440 GCA_964495925.1 uncultured Thiopseudomonas sp. | reverse complement strand
AGCCACCTGGGCTCTTTTTTATTTGACGCAATTTGGAGCGGGAAACGAGACTCGAACTCGCGACCCCAACCTTGGCAAGGTTGTGCTCTACCAACTGAGCTATTCCCGCTTAAAATGGCGTCCCCTAGGGGACTCGAACCCCTGTTACCGCCGTGAAAGGGCGGTGTCCTAGGCCACTAGACGAAGGGGACGCGGCCTTGGAACCTTTAACAGTTTCCTCTTCCTAGCGATTGCTTGCGCTGTGTTCGCTGGAAGTGGTGCGTATGATACGGATCACCCACCCACCCGTCAAGCTTTTTTTAAATTAATGTTGTCCTGCTCCTGCAGCCGGCATAAACATCAGGCGCACTTCAGCATCCCAGTCAAATACCTCGCCGCTGTCCAGCGCTGCATAACGGCGTTCCTCCAGCAACTGGTAGCCGGCAATTTCTTCGTCCGGCATAAAGTGCAGACACTCGCCACCAAAAAACCACAGCAGGTCACGTGGCACCTGATGGGCAATTTGCGGATAGCGCTGAAATACCTGACTGACCAGCTCCTGCCCGAGATAACGCTCTCCTTCCCCTTGCTGCAACTGCTTGATCAGCTCGTCATAGCGCTCGATAAAGCCCAGGTGCTCTTCCGGCACGACATCCTCTTCGGCCAAGGTCTGCAATACCTGTCGCAGGTACTGCAGCAGAACAATATGGTGCTGCACATGTGTATCAGTCATAAAACCCTCAATATTGCCAAAAAATCACAAATCTGCATCTGTTTATGTATGTGCCAAGGCCTGCATGCCAACCCAGTGACGGGCAAACTGCTCGGCACAACGGCCATTGCGGTTGCCACGTGCCTGCGCCCAGCGGATAGCCTGTTTTTCAAACTCGTCATCACGCCGCCAGTTCAATTTGAGCGGCACGGCATAATGGCTGACCCAGTGACTGACCACATCCAGATAATGATCCTGGCTGAACGCATAAAACGACAGCCACAGGCCAAAACGGTCAGACAAGGCGATTTTATCCTCTACCGCCTCGCTCGGATGCAGTTCACCATTTTCACCCCGCTGCCAGTTCTGGTTGTCACTTTGATATTCGGGCAACAAGTGACGACGATTGGACGTGGCGTACAACACCACATTATCCGGAGCCTGCTCCAACGATCCGTCCAGAATGCTTTTCAGCAAGCGATAATCACCTTCACCCGGCTCAAAGGACAGGTCATCACAAAACACAATAAACTTTTGCGGCAAGTCAGCCAGCGAACCGACGATCAGCGGCAACTGCCCCAGATCATTGCGCTCCACCTCAATCAGGCGTAACCCCTGCCCGGCATGCTCACCCAAGATGGCCCGCACCAGCGACGACTTGCCGGTGCCACGCGCACCCCACATCAGGGCATGGTTGCAAGGCAGTCCCTGCAAAAACTGGCGGGTATTGGCCAACAGCTGGTCACGCTGACGCTCAACACCCAGCAAATCGCCCAGTTTCAATTTGGAGCGCACCTGAATCGGCCGTAAATAACCGCCCTGCACGCTGCCAATCCAGCGTGCGGCAAACGTTTGCGCCCAGTCAACAGACTGGCTTTGTATGGGTAGTAACGGCTCCAGCCGGTCCAGCGTTGCGGTCGCCCGCAGCAAAAAACTATCCAGCGAATTCTGCACTTTGGCCTCCTTGGTAGCTCATGTACTGATTCCCCCCTGCAGCACAAGCATTGTCCGATAAAAGCTGGCATTATAGACGAGGTTTTTCATTGCTGCGGCCCAAGAAAGCCTTGATTCTGAGCCATGCGGACAATTCACCGTCCTGCACAGACCCCCAATGCATTCCCCCATGACAGCAGTGACCCCATATACCTCTTTATTTTTTGCGGGACACATACTCATGCAGTTCACCAAATCCAACAAGCTGGCCAACGTTTGCTATGACATCCGCGGGCCGGTGATGAAGCATGCCAAGCGTCTGGAAGACGAAGGCCAGCGCGTACTCAAGCTGAACATCGGTAATCCGGCACCGTTCGGTTTCGAGGCGCCCGAGGAGATTCTGCAAGACGTCATCCATAACCTGCCAACAGCGCAGGGTTACAGCGACTCAAAAGGTTTGTTCAGCGCCCGCAAGGCAGTCATGCACTACTGCCAGCAAATGAGCATCCAGGGTGTCAATATTGAGGACATTTATCTGGGTAATGGCGTGTCCGAACTGATCGTGATGTCACTGCAGGCCATGCTCAACAACGGCGATGAAGTCTTGATTCCTGCGCCTGACTACCCACTGTGGACCGCTGCCTGCACCCTGTCTGGCGGCAAGCCGGTGCATTACCTGTGTGACGAGCAAGCCGGCTGGTTTCCTGATCTGGATGATATTCGCAGCAAAATCACGCCAAACACCAAAGCAATCCTGATCATCAACCCGAACAACCCGACCGGTGCGGTGTATTCAAAAGAACTGCTGCAAGAAATTGTCGAGATTGCCCGCCAGCACAACCTGATCATTCTGGCGGACGAAATTTACGACAAGATTCTGTATGACGATGCCAAGCACACCTGCATCGCTTCCCTGGCCGATGACTTGCTGTTCCTGACTTTCAACGGCCTGTCCAAGTCGTACCGGGTCGCCGGTTTCCGCTCCGGCTGGCTGATTGTGTCCGGAGCCAAGCATCGTGCCAAGGGTTATATCGAAGGACTCGACATTCTGGCCAACATGCGCCTGTGCGCCAACGTACCGGCCCAGCACGCCATCCAGACCGCACTGGGCGGTTACCAGAGCATCAACGACCTGGTGCTGCCCAACGGACGCCTGCTGGAGCAACGCAACCGCACCTGGGAGCTGCTCAACGATATTCCCGGCATCAGCTGCGTCAAGCCGATGGGCGCGCTTTATGCGTTCCCCCGCATTGATCCGAAAATTTGCCCGATTCACAACGATGAAAAATTCGTGCTTGACCTGCTATTACAGGAAAAGCTGCTGATCGTGCAGGGCACTGCGTTCAACTGGCCATGGCCTGACCACTTCCGGGTCGTTACCCTACCCCGTGTTGAGGATCTGGAAATAGCCATTGGCCGAATCGGTAATTTCATGAAAACCTATCGCCAATAAGCCGCTATGGGCCTGCACATTGACGATTTTTACCGGGATGCTGCACTGGGACTGGTCACCCTGTACCAGTCCTTTCCGCGCCCGGTAACACTGTATCTGGATGACATGGTCGGCATTTTGCCGCCGGATGAAGTCGGTCTGCCCCATCCTCGTCAGCAACACTGCCTCAGCACGCTGTTATGGCTGGGCAATGAAGGCTATATCCGTCACCTCGGCACTATCGGCTACGATGCCGTGGATCAGGCCGAGCTGACTGAAAAAGCCTTTGTACGCCTCGCCTCAAGCCAGCACCCGTTTGCCACCGCGTTGCACGCTAGCCCGCCCAGCGTTCGCCGCGCACAAGGTAGCTTCGCCCAACAGCTACGCCAGCACCTGCAAGCTCGGGACAGTGAGGCCCTGATTACCGTCATGCAGCATTTTTTCACCATGGCCCCGGTTTCCACGCCTGCTGTGTAAATCTGCAACTTTTTTATTCAGTTAATGTCTGGATGCTATATCCGGATTTTGTAATAATCCGTGCAATTGTAGCAGGCCAACCCATTGAATCCCCTGCTTGCAGCACCATATAAACACCTGTCTTTCCCCAACCGGAGCTCTACGCACCATGATGCGCATCTTTTTATTCCTGGCCACCAACCTGGCCGTCCTTATTGTCGCCAGCATCACATTGAAACTGCTGGGGGTCGACCGTTTCACCGGACAAAACTACAGCGACCTGTTGATATTTTGTGCGGTATTCGGCTTTGCCGGCTCGTTCATCTCCCTGTTCTTGTCCAAATGGATGGCCAAAAGATCCACCGGCACCCAAATCATCGAGCAACCGCGCACCCGCCAGGAGCAATGGCTGGTCAGCACGGTTGAGCGCTTGGCGCGCGACGCTGGTGTCGGCATGCCGGAAGTCGGTATTTTCCCCGCCTACGAAGCCAACGCCTTTGCGACCGGCTGGAATCGCAACAGCTCGCTGGTCGCCGTCAGTCAGGGCCTGCTGGAGCGTTTTTCTCCCGATGAAGTTGAGGCTGTACTGGCTCACGAAATTGGCCACGTAGCCAATGGTGACATGGTCACGCTGACCCTGATTCAGGGCGTGGTAAACACCTTTGTTATGTTCTTTGCCCGTATTTTCGGCAACTTTGTTGACAAGGCAATACTAAAAAATGAAAGCGACGCACCTGGCATTGGTTACTACGTTGCCACCATTGTGGCTGAACTGGTGCTGGGCATTCTGGCCAGCATTATCGTCATGTGGTTCTCGCGCAAACGCGAATTTCGCGCTGATGAAGCCGGCGCCCGACTGGCTGGCACTAACGCAATGATTGGCGCACTACGCCGCCTGCAGGTCGAATCCGGGCAGGTTGAGTCACAAATGCCCGACAGCCTGACTGCCTTCGGCATCAGCGGTGGCCTAAAAAATGGTCTGGCTGGACTGCTGATGAGCCACCCGCCACTGGAAGTACGTATCGCGGCCCTGCAACAACGCGGCTAAGTGATACTGCAACAACACAAAGGCTCCCCGCGGAGCCTTTTTTAATGCTGAAGCTTCTTGATTGACACACTTAACTGTTTAGTCAGCTCGGCATCCAGACAGGCCGAGTTACGGCTAAACGCCAGATAATAAGGCCGGACCAGCAATGGCATTTCAAGCGTTTCCAGGCGCTCTTGCTCCGATACGACAACCTCCAGCTCTGCTCGGCCAGCCAGAAAGTAATCAATTTCTCCAGCCAGCAACAACTGCACCGCCTTGTTCGGACTGGGCAGCAAGCGCAACCGACCGGGTTCCGGCAGTGCAATCAATAACCCCAGCCCGTGCTGTTGCCGCCAATAGCCGCCACGCAACCCTTCCAGCTGCGGCAACTGTTGCAAACTTGTCAGTTCACCCGCACGAAACCACAGCCAATATTCTTCTTGCCACAATGCCGGCAGCAGCGGTCTGGCCGCACTGTCACGCAGCACTTCAGGGCTGGCACCCAACCACAAATCATGTACACCGGCAGTAAAGTCCCGCAGGCTTGTATCTGCCCGAGGATGAGCATGCAGCTGCAAACCGCTTTGCGCGGCCAGTTTATCCAGCCACTGCTGCCCGGACACATCAAGCCCTGCCTGCTGCCCCAGCACCACATGCAGCTGCTCACACAACTGTGGTTGCGGCATCTCTGCACTCACAACAGGTAACAACAGAAGCCCGCCAACGGCTAAAACCAGACACTGTAACCGGTTCAGCATAAAAACCACCCAGACACAAAAAACCCGCCAAATATTAGCGGGTTTTTTGCTTGCTTGCCTGCAACTTAAGATTACAGGGCAGCATCCAGCTGAGGCACGACATCGAACAGGTCTGCTACCAGACCATAATCGGCCACCTGGAAGATCGGTGCATCTTCGTCCTTGTTGATCGCTACGATCACCTTGGAGCCACTCATGCCGGCCAGGTGCTGAATGGCACCGGAAATACCGACAGCGATGTACAGGTCAGGCGCAACGATCTTGCCGGTCTGACCGACTTGCAGGTCGTTGGGCACAAAGCCTGCGTCCACCGCAGCGCGTGATGCACCCACTGCAGCACCCAACTTGTCGGCCAGCTTGTACAGCATGTCGAAGTTTTCACCGCTGCCCATGCCGCGACCACCGGACACCACCACTTTGGCGGAAGTCAGGTCGGGACGGTCAGATTTGGCCAACTCTTCACCGACAAAGCTGGAAATACCCGCATCAGCGCCAGCAGCCAGGCTTTCGATGGCCGCAGAACCGCCTTCGGCAGCTGCAGCATCAAAACCTGTGGCACGCACAGTAATGACCTTGATGGCAGCACTGGACTGCACGGTGGCAATCGCATTACCGGCATAAATCGGGCGTTTAAAAGTGTCAGCACTTTCAACCGCAATGATTTCTGAAATCTGATCGGTATCCAGCAGCGCCGCTACACGTGGCAGCAGGTTCTTGCCAGCCGTGGTGGCTGAGGCCAGCACGTGGCTATAGTTTTTGCCCTGCTCTGCTACCAGCGGAGCTACGTTTTCAGGCAACTGATGTGCATAAGCTGCATCGTCTGCTACCAGCACTTTGGCCACGCCATCAATTTTGGCCGCAGCCTCGGCTGCAGCAGCACAGCCCGCACCAGCTACCAGCACATGAATGTCACCGCCAATGGCCTTGGCCGCGGCAACAGTGTTCAGGGTTGCCGCGCCAAGCGCGGCATTGGAGTGTTCTGCAATAACCAGGATAGCCATTAGATCACCTTCGCTTCGTTCTTCAGTTTTTCGACCAGTTCAGCCACATCAGCCACCTTGATACCGGCGCTGCGCTGGGCCGGAGCCTCAACTTTCAGTGTGGTAACGGTGGAGGCAACAGTGACACCCAAGTCAGCGGCAG
>CAZBXG010000059.1:0-6534 GCA_964495925.1 uncultured Thiopseudomonas sp. | reverse complement strand
TCCAAGCCATGCTTGCGTCCTTAAAGAAGCTACGGGAAGAGGGAAAGGCTGTCATTATTGATTAGCTAAGTTTTCGTGCGAATGACTTGGAGTGTAGGAAAACAAAGAGAGCACCCTCGCGGGTGCTCTACACATGTACGGATATTGGATGGTCAAGGTTTAGCCAAGGTAACATATAGTTCGATGCCATCAATCATTCCCTCTACAAACGAGACCTTGGGTAGTAACTCTTTGACTTTCTCTGTGGGTATTGCTTCGACCTTTGCCTTAACCCGTTCTACAGCCTCGTCTTTAGCAAACTGGCGAAGATCGTTGACGGAGCTTATGGTCTTTTTCTCGACTTTTTCCATAATGCCCTTTACTTGGCGGGGATCGATTTTCGCGAGCTCTTCCAGTGCATTCTTAACCCGTTCCACCATCTCTAAGGAGTGCACTGTAGCAGCGGTGAGAATGTCGTTGTAGTCCGCATACTCCAGGGCAAAGGTAGAGACTCCCCACATCATGGAGTGCATACCCAACAAAGCTCCCACTGAGTGTTTGTTAAACTGTTTGGACAGGTTTTGGATTGAAGACTCGATCATGGCTCCATGTTCACCGGTATCAATGACACCAATGGTGAAATAGGTATCGGGATCGATTTCGAGCCAAGCGGTTCGTAGCTCTCCATTGATGATCAGTCGATCTACAGGAATGACGATCACTTTGTCTCTCGCCTCTAAGATCCGCTCCTGGACAAGTCGACTAAAACCAGCTTCACCCAAAATTTCCAATGCGATAGTTCTGTCGTTATAACTCTCAATCCAGAGCATGGGTGTGTCAGCGGGGAGGTAGGACCAAAGTTCAAACACCCCAAGACCATCACCCAGGGCCTGTGCTTCAAGGCTAGATGCCATAAGACCTGTACCGATATTGAATGCCTGTTGCGTTTGCTTATCACCCGTATGAATCTGCGGGGCAATATGGACTAAGTTGATGCTGGTATTAACTGTATTGCCGGTAGCATCACCAGCAATGGTAACTACAATCACCCGCGGCTCTTTCGTGCGGCCGATCACTAGATCCATGGTCTCTGCAAGATTCTGCTCTGCTTCGGTATGTGCTGCCAGAAAGCGATTAATGATGTTTCTCGTATGCCACTGGAAGACTGAGAACGAATCAGGTTGGTCCGTTGTTTGATGCAAGACGGTTGCTATCTCCTGCAGCTCTTGCGCTGCCTCTTTCGGCAGATCGGGAGAGTTGATGGCAATCGTATGGGCAACTTCAGTGATGGCCTGTCCTTCCTGCAAATCGAAGTTATGCGTATAGCTCTGATTATTGAACCTTAAGTCAATGGTCGCCCTACGGATCTCATACTCTGCGGTATCCAGGGGATACGCCCCAATGAATCGACCCTGCGGTGTTTCTAAGACTGCTGTGTATAGGTTCTCACCCGCTGGCACGTACAAGAGATCGATGGGATCCTTGCTTAGTTCTGTGATGGGAAGGGAGACTTCCAACACATTATGGCGAAGCAGTTCTTCCTCTTCCGTGCTTCCGCCGAGAACGGAAGCTAGATCCCCAAACTGGCTCCCAATACCGCTAGCCCTTGACACTACCATAAACGAAACCGTAACTCTCGCTTCCGGTGGATCCCGGTCGATTCGTTCGCGCTTCCACGGAATATCTACGTATTCTGTGAGTTCGCTAAAATCGGATCCAAAGGGTAAGACCAAGAGCCTTGTTCCACCCTCCACTTGGTACTTCAGGGCAGGCAGCTGCCTGCTTCGAATGCTCTTGGCAGGAATCCCGCCCCGCTCCGCGAGGGCGTTTACCCCTGCTTCGTTTAGATCAACCATACTTAGTTCAGGATGATACCCCAACCTCTTTAGCACTTCTTCCGCCAGGTACGTCAGATCAGCTTCAGTCCCCCACATTTGCGTAAGGACTGCCTCTGGCGCATAACGTGCCTCAAACAGTCGATCCGTGCCTGGTAGCCAGCGAATCGTCTGCAGAAGCTGGAGTAGCTGATCGACCGAGGATATTTGCTCCAAAGCCGCCAAACCGCTGGCTGTTGTAGTAGGCGGTGCAATGGTGATCTCTTGATCATCTATACCTGTGAGATCCATGCGATCTGGTTTATCTAGCAATCCTTTGGTTGCTTGGACAGCCTGGTAGTCCCGAATGGCATTACTGATGGCCCTCTGTAGCCGCAGAGCAAAGTCTTCTGCCCAGCGGTCAAAGGGAGGAGTGGTCAACCTCCCTAGAAGTTCTACTTCGTCATAATCTGTGTCAGGTACTGTTTGACTTAACTCAGGAAAGATATCGGAGCGGAGTGTCCAGGTGCGATCTCTACTGTCCCATGGAATCTCAAAGAAGAGCAGGACCCTCCGAGTGAGTCCGTCTTTCACTACTCCATCCTCAAACTCCAACAAGAAGTTTCTATCTTTAATACCGGGCCGTAGCTCAAAGAACACTTCACCGCTATTGGTAAAGTCGCCTAAACCTCCTTGAGCCACCAACTTCTTTATATCTACTTCAGAACTGACACCCGCGTAATCATCCCTAACTAACGTGAAGGCGTTGATGAGTTTTGTACCAAAGCCATCCAAGGTATCAACAAGGGTCAAGTCCGCGACAACATAGTCTACGGAATAACCTCCGAGGTCCCTAATTCTCCCAATTTGATTCACGTAAAGTTCGATGCCCTCTGCTCTTAGGGGCGTTCCCGCTGGTTCCTGCAATGTTGGAGGTGAGTCGACTAACGGAATCAGTACATCATCTGTCCGCAGGTCAACGAACAGATCGCAGCCGTTATTGGCTAACACCTGCGGCAGTTCAAAGACAAAGCGGTACTTGTTAAAAGACCCCGGGGCCACCATCGTAGCTTCGCTGAAGCCAAGGGGAACCTCCCTTGTCAGGGGGTGAACAGGCAGATGGAACTCTCCCTGGTCCGCTATGATGCGAAGGGAGAAAACCTCCTGAGGATCAATATCGAGCAAAGCCTGAACCTGCGAAGTGAGATCCAGCTCTACAATTCGAAAAACATTGCCTTGACTCGCGGCGATCGGTCCTATTTCTGTGACATCGTTAACCGCCCTTACCTGAAGTTCAAACACATCAGAGAGACGGGCTGGTTCTGTTCTTGGTAGATCCTCCAGCTCAAACTCTGGGTAACTACTTGTGCCAATCAAATCGACTGTAAAATGACCGTAGGCAGTATCGTAGAAATGGAGAGACAGTTGCGATACTGGCTGTTCATCTACGAGAAAGACCAGGGTTCCGGTGAGAGTCTCATCAGGGTGTACAGTGAGGCTCGTATCACCCGGCGTGAGCAGGAGTTAGGGGTGATCCAGCTGGCCTTAGAGACTGGACACATACTACCGTTGTTCCAGCCAAGATACAAATGGGAGGGTAGACTTGGAATGAGGTAGTCGGGAACCTTGAACTCTGTTCTTCCTCGAGCACCTGCACTCCCCAGCCAACTGGCCGGATGGTTGTTGCCTTTGGTATCGATGGCCACTTCCTGTGGCTCCAAAATATTCTCTAGTACAAAATCGATACTGAGAAACTGCTGTTTATCAGGGGCCGTTAGTCCCGCGAGTACGTTGCTGACGGTTGCGCCAGTTACCTGCATATTGAGGGCCTTGTTGGCTCCCCTTGCTTCTAGGGGAATGAAACGTTTCTTTGTGTTACCCGTGGGCTGCTGACCTTCAGCGGACAAAAGCCCAAAGGCCTGCATCTCCTCTAGTCCTGCGGGCGTACCTGCTCCGTAATAGCTGTAAAGCTGGGGCCCCACAACTTCGTTGCTTGAGGCAAGCTTGGTGTAGGGAACACCCATGGCACCGAAGTAGCGTATCAATTTTCCATCAACAGTGGTTGACAAGGTCGATAATTTGACTTCCACCGATTCTGTAGTATCAACAGCCGTCTTGACTTCCTGCAACACTTCGTCGAGGACCGCTGCTAATACGAGGTGATCCTCGGTGACCACATAACGTCCTTTGGTCTTCTCGGCTACGGTGGCGAAGACTTCTTCCTCATCCTCTAAGCCAATGCCCATCCAAATGGTCTTGATGTCTGTGTCCGCAAAGTCCAGCAGCATCTGGTCTATTCTAGCGTCCCTTTCCTCTATGGCCGCGTCTGTGATATAGATCAATGTCTTGTTCGTAGAGGGAGTAGCGTTCAGAGTCTTAAGGGATAACTCGATGGAACCCAATGTATCGGTGGCACCACCTGCTTGAAAGGCTCCTATAGCATGTAAGACACTGGCCTTGTCTAAGGTCAGAGACTGTTCTATCTGGGAGCTCCAGCTAAAAGTTCCGATTTGGACCAACGTCTGCTCCGGTAAGTTCAGTACAAAGTCGTGAAGTATGTTTTTCACCTTTTGCATCCGGTAATTGCAGCCCTCGGCTTCCTCGGGAGAGGTATCCATGGATCCACTGCAATCGACCATCAAACATACGACCGGAACATCCGAAATCATTGGTTTCTTCGGTCTTTGGTAAACCAGATGATAGGTGTTGGCAAGGGAAGAGTTGATGGTTTGGAAAACCTCATTGAGCGCATCTTGATCACCTGCCGAATAGTACTTTCCTGTGGAAACATCCGCTAGTTGCTCTAGTACCGTCTTGTCATGACCAGGGCCAAAGCCAATGGTGTAGAGGGGTATTTGCGTCCCTTCTACCGCTGCGACGACTTCTGGTAATGTGGCTTTGCTCCCTGGGCCCGTATCGTCCCAGTTGGCATCAACTCCGTCGGTAAAGACCAATAAGATTGGTCTCGGCTTGTCTGCTAAGAGAGATAGACCTTGCAGGATGGAGTCGTACAGGCAGGTTGCACCGTCGGCCCTGACTTCGGCCAGGCTCGCCAAAACCTCTTGTTTGCTTGTTCCGGCAAGGAGTTTTGGAGTTGTGTCAAAGTCGATGACCTGGATAGAGGTTTCATCCGTGAGGGAACCGATGAACGTCCTTGCCGTAGCCAGGGTTTGTTCCATTTGGGCACGCATGGATCCAGAGGAATCTAGAAGCAGAACGATATCTGGAGGGGTGGTGATCGGTTCGATGGATACGATTTCACCCATCAGCCCTGCTTCACTGATCTGGGAATTTTCTAGAGTAGGAATGACATCGCCGCTGGAGGGTGTGAGGACAAAGTCTAGGGTGCCGAACTCTCCTTCTATTGCGTGGTTGGTCATCTCAAAGGCGTTCGTTACCTCAGTGTCAGGTCGTTCCTGGTAAATACTCTTCATTTCTTCTGGCAGGACAAAGACGGTCACTTCTCCCGAGTTGACAGGAATCATCCTGGCTGTGACTGTTGGGAAACCAAGGCGCGCTTGAATCACATCCCAGTAACCTGCCGGCAGGTAGAAGATATGGTCGCCATCAGGGGTCTGATCAGGAACTGGACTGCTAAAATCGGGATGCTGAACTGTCATCTCGAAGGAGCTCTTTACCTTCAAATCATCTAAATCGTCAACAGCCGCACCTATTACTCTGAGGACGCCCAATTCGCTTCCGATGGACAGAGGCGGTAAGGGGACGGATTCTTTGAGGGTGATCTTTATCTGCTCGGGCCGCGACTCGTCTTCAAATCGCATCCACCAGATGGTCTTGCCCGGCTCTTGAGCAACATAATCGAGGATGAAAGTTGGTGTTCTTTCGTGGTAGATAGGGATCCAACCGCTCCAACTGCGTTCGTACTTACCGTAATCACTATCCAGAGAAGTGTGCATTCTTATTTCGCCATTACTGAGCTCTATAATCAGGCTCTTGTGTTTCAGACCATCAGAATCGGTCACTACGCTGATCCATTCTTGATCCGGTTGAGGATGGAATGTTAGGGTTCGATTAGGCCTCACCACTGGTTCCTTCGTGATGCGGAGCATGTATTCATCCCTACCCGGCTCGTGTTGGGCTACGGCCTGCCATAGGTTGCTGTTAGGGTCGATGAAAGTCGCGCCTAACATATGCTGCGAACGCTCGGTGATAGTGCCACCTAGTCCTAAAATCTGTGACTCCAATGCCTTCAAGGGGTCCGTGATATCGTCGATGGGAGCATAGAAACGCCAGGTCTCTCCCCGACCTCTTAGGAGCGTCTGTTCTCCGACGGAGTTGTAATAGGGGATTTCAAACCTATCAGGAGGCCAGTAGGCATCCTTGTTATTAACTTCCTTATCTCTTAGGGGATGGATGAGTGGAAGGGGAAATGGTTGGTTCTCATTGTCAGAATCTGGGGGCGTCTTATCTTCAATGACTGTGAGCTCGTAATAATCATCGCCCCAATAGGTGCCCCGAACCCACCAATGGCCACTTGGTCCGTTTACATCAGCGATCAGCCCCGTCCTTGCTGATCACGACTTTGATTTTGCTAGACTCTGAATCGACAATATCCCATGCCTCAACGCTGGCAAGGTCTCCCAATACATAGAATACGTGAAGTTGAATTCTTTCCTTGTCCCATATGTCTGTCTCTTCACCGTAAACTAGAGTGAACGGATGGGCCCAGAGATCTGCTATTCTTGCCGCATCCATGCTCTTGATGGTAGCTGACACTTCC
>CAZBXG010000058.1:0-7045 GCA_964495925.1 uncultured Thiopseudomonas sp. | reverse complement strand
TGGCCTACAACCTCCCAACGCGCGGCGCCGCCTACCAGCCGGTGGCGGTGCGCATACTGCCGGTGGACAGGCAGTGGCTGGAGCGCCTCCGGGCGCGGCCCTGGCCCTCACGCCGCCTGCCTATGGCCCTGGGCGACGGCTACGCCCTGCTTCAGGGCCTCGTGCGGCAGTTCATAGCCCACGCGCTGGTGCTGGCCTTCGCGGCCTCACAGGCCAGCGAGAACGCCGCCAGGCTGGCGGCGATGGACGCCGCCGAACGCAACATAGAGGAGCGCATAACGCAGCTAGGCACCGCGTACAGGCAGGCGCGGCAGAACGCCGTGACAGCGGAGCTGCTTGACATTCAGGCGGCTTATGCGGCGAATAGGTAGCTGGCGCGGGCCCTCGAGTTAGGGTGGCTGGCCGGTAGAGCGGGCGGTAGGTCGCTCGCTGCGCCCCGTACGTGCGCGTGGTGGCCACTCGATGCGCATGTGGTTGTGAGGCGAACGTTAGGCCGGAATAGCATCGCGTCCATGCAGCGGCTTCGATAATCTTGGCCTGGGCTGTCGGGCACCTACATTATTGCCGCTTCGGGCGGTTGTGGACCAATGTTTCCACCGGGCTGCCTAAGAACGCTGCCCCGCGACGGGCCAGCTTATTGCACGCAACCTAGCGTCACCATTATTCCAGCGGCAACCTTGGCAGTTGACAAGTGCACCTTGCATCACCGGACGACAATCGCCTAGACCGCTTGGGCGACTAACTGGGAACGTTTCGGCGAGTTCTCCCACGCGAAATTCGACCCGGAAAGGGCCGTAGCCGCCTACCGGCGCTGTAACCGCGATGTAACCCAGCTTGGCCCAAAGTAAAGGCCCGTTGCGGGAAATTCACATTGCGGAGGCAGTCCAATGGCCCGGAAAGCTCCAGTCATCAACGTCATAGCAGCCGATTTGTCCTACCATCGGTTGATTCAACATGCCTTGGAGCACATTGAGGCTTCGGCTTCCGAACAGCCAGGCCCTTACTCCGCCCATCTTCTGCTGGACTTCCCGATGGCATGGGCAATTGGCAGACTGACGGAGATGAATAGCCTCGACAGAGCGAAGACGCTGATCGTCACACAAGGCACGCATGATGCATATCGCGACTTGTTGGCCAGCTTTCATATTAGCGGCGTCGTCGGGACGAGTGACCTTCGCGCCATTGTCGCAGGCATCTACGCGGCAGCGTCATCCCTCAAGACCTATCAGTGGAAGTCAGGTCTCACCTACATGGAGTTGCGGGTAACGCGCTTGTTGCTCCAGGGCTTAGATACTTCCAGCGCTGCCGAAACTTTGAGGGTCTCTCAGAAGACAATCAATGCGCACGTTTCAAACATCCTTAACAAACTCGGCATCGAGTCCCGAGCTCAGTACATTGCGGCACTGCTTGGACACAATCAGCTTTGACGCCGGCTCGCTAGTGGAGACGTGTGTTACCTGATCCTCCGCTTGGACATCCCTTTGGATTTGGCGGCCCCCATTGGTGCCGCCCATCCAGCTTGGCAAGATTCAGGCGCTCGACTACGATTCCAAATTCTAGACTCCAGTTGCCAGCATTGACAAAGCCAGTACCACAATACTGGATGACCAGCCGGCAGCTAACTCCGCGGCCCGGCCGGGAGCGAGCATAATCCGCACTTCCGCCATGTTAGGAGGGACTTACCAGGCAGAGCGGATCCTGCGAATCCTGGCTGTAACTGCCGATTTTCGATAATCGCCCGGCCTCAGGCTATCTCGCGCTGCAAGCCATACCTCAAGGTCGTCATCCAGAACAGTTCCTAGCTGGATTAGCGCGTCGGTGTCTTGCGAAATCAATACAGCCTGACGAATGGATTCCTCAAGATGGTGTCGATGGTCGACGATTGCAGGAGCGTCCGACTGTGGAAGCAATGGTCCCGCGTAGAGATTTAGTGCCGCTTGGAATTTGCCGCTTTCAATGTAACTCGTGGCTTCCAAGAAGTCGGACTTAACCGGGGTTTCCAACTTGTATGGCGATTTTGAAATCGGGAACCTCTTGCGTAACCGCGATACGGCGACCTTGGTTCTTGTGGCATCACCCACGTCTCCATACTGAAATGAATGTAGCTTTTCGGCTGTTAGGCCGGCAGGGTAAAGGAGGAGCAGGGTAAGAATCTCCGCCTGTCGTGTCGACAATTCCACTGACTTTGGGCCGTCTCGCATTTGCTGGCCTCCAAGAAACCGGAGCTCCACGGTCACCTTGGAATCCCGAAATAGCTTTTTTACGGCTTCTAAACACTCATGATCAGCAGCTAGCAGTTTCCAACCAGAGTCGCTTAGCGGATCTAGGTAGTACGCATGATTCTTCAGGCATTTCAATGCCCCCTTGGCGTCATTCATTAGGAGCCTCGATATGGCTACCCATATGGCCGCTTGGGCAACGTGAACTGCTGCTGCAACTGGCTTGAGGTCTTCTAGGGCGCTCCGCAAATGGCTTTCGGCCTGGGCCTCGCCTCCGGTCAGGAGAACCATGCCCTTGATTAGTTTCCCCAAAGCCTTTTCGAGTGCAGAACCAGTCCGGCTAATCGAAAAGACTTGATGAGAGAGCGCTTCAGCGTCTCGTTGTTTTCGCTGGGCGATTTTCAGAGCCACTAGCTCCAGTGAAGCGAGTGCAGACGCCTCCACTGGGGACCTTTCCACAAGAGCGCTAAGCCTTTCTCCCGCACGATCGAGATCTCCCGTCACCAAGTCAACTCCTCCCAGGGTAGAAATCAACATTTCGAGACCTGGGACATCAATCAATTCACTTCCAACGCTAATGTCAGCCAATAGCGTTTTGGCCTCATGCGCTTCGCCGACCAAGAGCGTGGCAAAGGCCAAGGTCGCTTTAGCCGACAACTTCCGAGACACATCTACCACTTCTCGCCGTCTCATCTCCCCAAGCGCCCAGCGCGCCCAGCCAATTGCCTCTCGATAGTTACCGACGCGAATTTCATGTTGCGCGATGTCGATTCCGCACGCCACGACGAGATGGTGTGCCCCATCCATGTCGGCCAAGCGCATCGCTTCTCTAAACATCACAATCGGCATGTCTCTCTCGCCGTGTATGCCCAATGCAAATCCATGTGCTCTTAGGGTGATTGGCGCTTCTAGCGCGCTTATGGCCGCTGCCGTCTCGCTTAACATATTCATACCTGGATAGGCCATCGCAACCGTTGACCTGAGTTCTGGAGCTTCTGAATCGTGAAGGATTCGACGGACTCGTGGCATCAGCAACCACTGTTTTCCAATCGCACAAGCGGCCGCGAAACCCCAATATGCCGTTTTGGGCTCATCACGGAATTTGTTCGGCAAGCCGGATAGTCGCGCATAAATGTACTCGTGCTCGCCCCGGTTAAAGAACCAGTCCCCCGCTCGGTCAATGAACCCCGGAATTCGATCTGGCGCGAGTTGAAACGCATAATCAAAGGCCATGCCCCACATTTCGCGGTGTATCAAGCCGTCGATCACTTGGCCTGGAGAAAGGGCGCTCCCCCCTCTTTCCGGTTCATCAGTTCTCGAGTATTTTTCCACTATCGGCAGACGCAAGAGAGACGATAGAACGTCAAGGTAATTGCCGGCATTCTGTTCGTGAGCTAATAGCACTGATTCGGGCTCAACCAGGTCAGGCGTCTCAAGGAGCGCTTCTGACTCTGTCAATCGCAGAAAATCCCCGTCCACGACAACGTAATTGGCCAGTTGCAACGGGATACTTGACGAGATCTCATCAACGACGACTATAGCGTCACAGGTTGGCCCCAAAGTCGCAAGCAGCTTCATTATGTGGTGCCAATTTGTCTCGGCCCAGCCCGACACAAGTCGAAACGGACCTACTCGCATTTGATACTCCTCAATCACAGATATGGCCGCCGAGAAAGACCCACTGTTCTCGCCGAACGAAGTGCCAAGTCCACGAGCGATAGAACTTCTCAGAACTCTCGCGAAAGCATCCTCATCCATGGGCTGGTCAACCCAAACTGAAAGCAAAGGCAAATTGGACGACAACAGGGCACCGCAGATTACGTCAATTCCACTCCTGCGGTGGCAACGCAACAGAGTACGCCGCGGTACTCTTGCAAGCGTCGCCTGCATTCGCATCCGCCAACTATTGCTCATCCCCAATTTATCCTTCCCGAACTTGACGTTGCGTCCGTGAGACCACGCGCCGGGCCCAAGAAAATCAAACGCTCTTCAGCGAATCCAGAGGAGACACTTCGGCACCCTGCTGCCACTGCCTTGATTTTGACTATTGTCTCACAATAAAGACAAAGGCCCGTCAACCTCTAGGCTATTGCCAAGGGCCAGACTGAAGCCGGACTATTAGGCATTGAGGTCTACCGGACACGGCACGCCATAGTCGCACAGTGGCTCGAAGGGGAATAAACGAGTGATTGCCTTACCTAACGCGTTTCCCTTTCCAGAATGCCTACTCACATCCGCGGCTCAGCGGCACGTCAACTGAGAGCTTCCACGCAGCTAGGTAGTTGTTGAGGGCATTCAACTTCACGCCAGGCTCGGTTGTATAGTCGCAGTCCACTTCTCTCGGCGAATCCGGCCAGCTGAGTAAAGCTTCTCAAACAACCGCACTAATTCCGCGTCAAAGTGGAGGCCAGCTGCGCCACGAATGTAGACGATAGCTTGCTCGGGCGTAAGTGCAGCGCGATAGGCACGGTTGCTTGTTAGGGCCTCAAACACATCCACTATAGCGATAATCCGTGCTGCTAAGGGGATGTCCGTAGCCCGTCTGCCTTCCGGATAACCGTAGCCATCCCAGCGCTCGTGGTGGAACCGGACTGCATTGACAAGATCCGATTCATCCGGAAGCACTGCCATAATTATCTCTGCCCCAACTACTGGGTGCCTTCGAATCTCTCTAAGCTCCTCATCACTAAGCCTACCAGTCTTCTCAAGAATCGACTTGGGCACGGCGATCTTGCCCAAATCGTGTAAGACGCCTGCACAGTACAAGGAGCTCAATGCGTCGTCGGGTAGACCTAGTTCTCTGCCCAAAAGGACAGCTGTTTCAGCCACCCACTTGCTGTGCTCGTGCGTATCGGGATTGTCTTTCTGTGCCAACTCGGCCAGACCCAGGCGAACTTCTTCTCTCGACAAATAGGGGGACTGCCTCGTCTCTGACGGCGACTTCATATCTGTGAGAAGGCCCCCTCGCCTCATTGAGGACCGGACGGCTATAGCCGCCAACATCGCTGAAAATGGAATAGGGATAAGCACAACGGGGGCCAAGAATCCAGAACTGACGCCAAGCAGGCCAACAGTCGTAGTGATGGACACGCCCATCAGCCACAAGAACATCTGGTTTGCTGGTGTGGTTGCATTGCGACGCCAGGTAGGCAACCAGAGTGGCGCTTTCAAGTTGGTCGCCTGAAGCCCCCGTGGCCCGATCCGCTGCATACCGCCCCCTTAGCGCCAATTCTGCGCTTGAGTTACTTAATAGAGGACTTTAGGGGGGGATCGCTTAGATTCCACATATATTCTGTCCAACACGCGAAAGGCCCGGGCAGGTACAACCCGGGCCTTCAGCCTGTTACAATCGTTCTTTGACGCTACTTACCTCTGGGAGAAATGCACCCCTGCAAAACCAATCAACGGCATGCTAACGAGGACCGCAAAAACAACCGCAGCGAAGATGCGCTTTCCAGTGTTCTTCATCCCAAACCCATCCTTCCAATGGCCGCCTCTTGGGCGACTCATACCGCTCAAGGCTTCCCTAGCCTCTGGAGACGGCTGCCGGGTAGAATCCCCCAGCACGCTATGTCAATCTGCATAGCGCTTCTATGGTCGAAGGGATTTGTCAGCGGAACATGTAGCTCCCGACTCCTCCCACCCTCTTCCAACCCCGCACCACTCCCATGATGCGAACCGAACCATTGGTCTCCCAACCAGGTCGATTGCGCTAGACCATATCAGGTCACGGGACAATTTGCAAGAACATGTAAGGCCGATTTGCACCGATGCCGACACATAAATCCCGTCCCTATAGCAAATGAGGCGGGCGTCGTCGTCGAGTTGAAACGCCCGTTTCTGCCTCGTATATACTGCCACTAGTGATTCACTTGACACCCAGCGCTTCAGAATTGCTGACGGATTGCGGACAGTGAATGCACCCGTGGAAGCTAGCCGCCTCCATGTGGAGGAGCTAATTCAGGAGAAGTTCCCCGGCGTAACACTTGAAAGCGAAGTTCAGGGATGGGCTTTCCTTGAGCGCTTTGAAGATGGGATACAAGCATTCCTAAGAATCCAGCAACCAACCGCGAAGGACGACCGTTGGGTGGGCGTGTGCTACTTCCAGACCTTGAGAGACATGGAAGCGCTGGAAGCCTTGTATAGGGCGACGAACCGGGGTGAGGAGGGCGCGAGGGTCTACTTGGCGCATGTCTTACCGTTCGTCGAGCGCCGAGAAGACGCCCTAATCGAAATGTCTCGGATTAACATCAGTTTGCTAAGCAATTATGACGCTGCTCTCTACTATCGAATACTTAGCATTAGTGAGGAGACAAGCGGCCATCTTAGAGAGGCTCTAAAGGCCGCGGAAACCGCCTGGCGGCTCATTCAGGGCGTACCAGAATACAATGTCCTGGCACCCTCCATCTTGGTCCAATTGGCGGTCCTTCATGGGCGCATCGGCAGGTCACAGCGGGCGCTGTGGTTCCTTGAGCGAGGCCTAGTCGGCACATCGGGCGTAGAACGATTGAAAGTGAAGATTCGACTTGCCACTGTACTCATAAATCTTGGGCGCCACAGGGAGGCACAAATTGAGGCCGACTCAGTCGATCTCCAGAATGCCCCCCCCTCGTTTCAAGTCGAAAGAAACTGGCTCCTAGGCGAAATCGCCTGGGCAAACGGCAGCATGAACCTCGCCATCCAGCACTACACGGAGGCCATAAAGCTAGCCACCGAGCTCCAGTTCTCCTACGAGGAGTTCCTCTGCCGTCTGCCGTTGGTCTGTATCCTCGGCGTTCGCGGCGACTACACCGAGGCCCTCAACCACCTCATGCGGGCCCAAACGC
>CAZBXG010000057.1:5775-7055 GCA_964495925.1 uncultured Thiopseudomonas sp. | reverse complement strand
GCTTCCAGTGCAAAGTCCATGGCACGCAATTGCAGGTTATCGGCCAGCGCGCGATCAACCCAGGCGCTAGCGTCGTTGGGTTGAGGTGGCTGGATGGGCAAGTTGTGGCGTACACCTTCCAGTGCATCCAGCTGGTGGTCGGTTAGCGTGACCAGTGCCTGAAAAGCGTCGGCCACCAGCTGTTCTGCCTGCATGCGGTTGGCGCTGGCGGTGTCGTAGGCAGCCTGAGCTTGCAGCACATCGGTTTTATCTGACAGGCCAACATTAAAGCGTTCCGAGGCTAGCTCATATTGGCGCTGAAAAGCGGTTTCTTCGGCCTGACTGGCGGCCAGATTGTCCTGGCTACGCAGAACAGCAAAATACACTTCAGCACTTTGCAGGATCAGCGCTTGCTCGGTAGCGGACAGTTCCAGCGCGGCTTGTTCACTGTCGGCCTGAGCAGTTTTCAGCTGATACCAGCGATCCAGACGAAACAGCGGCTGGCTCAGGTTGGCCTGATAGCTATAAGCGTGACGTTCAGCGGTTTGCTCCCCCAGCTCTTTGATGTCCACCTGAGTGCGACTGCTGGTGTTGCTGGCACCGATACCCAGTTGTGGCAACAGGCCGGCACGGGCTTGCGGTACGTTCTCGGTACGGGCCTGATAAGCGGCATGGGCGGCAGCCAGCTCGGCATTGTTGTTCACTGCCAAACGATAAACATCCAACAGGCCGACGGGCTGCGCGGCCAGTGAAACCTGAGTCAGGCTCGTGAGTGCACCGGCTAGCAGCAGACGGTATAAAAGACGCATGTGATGTCCTTGCGGGCAAAATGGATGGGTTGAGCAAAAAGTACAGAAAAGCCTCAGCACCTTTCACCATACCGGAACACGGAGTATAGCCTTCCGGCGAGCTGGATGAGTAGCGGCCAAATGTCATGGGGCTGATCATGCGTTGTCATCCCTTGTACCTGCCTTGATCAAACTAAATGCAGGACTGTTAAACCGTGAGCCACGCTGGTGGGAAATGGAACAGGTTAACCTGGGCTCTGCAGAGTTTTGCCCAGTTTGTTATGGTGTAGCCGAGTCAGGGAAGCATGTAAATCATATTGGCGAGGATGCCAAGGCTTAAAAATAGTGCATGAGCACATCTCAAACAGCCCTTCGCGGGCTTTCGATGGCGTCTTGGCCATCGCTGATTATTCAGTGTTTCTTTAAACGTTAGAAGGTAATTTTGCCAACGTAATCAAGGTACTGGTACTTAACAATGAAAACCAAGAATATGCGGCTGCTTGGCCGTTTCGA
>CAZBXG010000057.1:0-5675 GCA_964495925.1 uncultured Thiopseudomonas sp. | reverse complement strand
CATCAAGCTGGGCAGGCCGGAAGAAGAGGTCGAGTTCAAGACCGGCTCCTGGGCCGCCATGATGTTTTGCGGCGGAATTGGTGCGAGTATTCTCTACTGGGGCATTATCGAGTGGGCCTACTATTATCAGGGGCCGCCCTTTGGTGTTGAAGGCGGCACGCCAGAAGCGATTCGCTGGGCCACCACTTACGGCATTTTCCACTGGGGACCGGTCGCCTGGGCTATTTATCTGTTGCCGGCCATTCCGATTGCTTATTTTGCCCATGTACGCAATTCGCCACGTTTAAAAGTCAGCCAGAGCCTGATGCCGCTGTTTGGCGAGACGTTTGTCATGAGCAACTGGGCGAAGTCGGTCGATGTGTTCTTTGTATTTGGCATGATCGGTGGCGGTGCGACGACTCTGGGACTGGCTTCGCCACTGGTTACGGAAGGTTTGCACCAGCTGTTCGGTACGCCAGTCAACCTGTGGATGCAGTTGTTGGTTCTGCTGGCTACCACGGCAATTTTTGCCTATAGCGCCTATCGGGGCCTTAAAGGCGGCATCCAGCTGTTGTCCAATATTAACTTTTATCTGGCACTTGGCTTGCTGGTGATTGTGCTGGTTGCCGGGCCAACCCTGTTTATCCTCAATACCGGGCTGGAAAGCCTGGGTCGCTCACTGACCGAAATGCTCAGAATGATGACCTGGACTGAATCCATGGGCAAATTCAGCGGACATGGTTTCAAGGAAACCAACTTTCCCAAGGACTGGACCGTATTTTACTGGGCCTGGTGGCTGGTGTTTGCGCCGACCGTGGGCTTGTTTATTGCCAAAATCTCCCGCGGTCGTACCATCCGCCAGATGGTCGTAGGCTCGATCTTCTTTGGCTCACTGGGTTGTTCGGTGTTTTTTATTGTGTTGGGCAACTATGGCCTGCACCTGCAACTGAGCGGCCAGCTGGATGTGGTAGGGATTCTGAATGAGCAAAGCCCGACGGCGGCTATTTATGCGGTACTGCATACCTTGCCGATGAGCTGGGCGATAACGGCATTGTTTACCCTGTTGGCCATCATTTTTACTGCGACCACGTTTGACTCCATTTCTTATATTTTGGCGTCTGTAGTGCAGCGCGAAGTGGATGATGAGCCGCACCGCTGGAACCGTCTGTTTTGGGCGTTTGCCCTGTGTCTGATGCCAGCAGTACTGATGTTTCTTGGTGGTTTGTCGACTTTGCAGACAGCATCCATTTTTGCCGGTGCACCACTGATTGTCATTATGGTGCTGTTGATGATTTCCACTATCAAAGCCGCCAAGTATGACCTGCATTACCAGCCGGATTATTGCCTGAGCACGATTCATATTGAAGAGCTGCCAGACTCCGCACCCTGGGAGGATGGTGAAACTTCCGAAGCGCCGGAAGGCTCGGTGCTGGCGCAGGAAGCCGAATATGAAGAGATTCGTCAGTTGCAAGAAGCGGCAGACGAGCTGGGGCTGAAAGCTCCGGATAGCAAAAGCTGACGCTGTGGTGCCGCATTAAGCCAAGCCGCTTTGAATGCCTGTCATGCGGCGGGCGTTCGGAGTGGTGGCTTGCATGGTGGCCGATTCTCTGTTCAGATGACGACTTATTCTTGTCGGGGTGCTCTACGGAGCTGAGATTGGCGCAAGCCGGATCCCGTTGAACCTGATCGGGTTAGTGCCCGCGTAGGAAACAAGCAGAGACTCGGACTTTTTCGGGCATTTCTGCCGATACGCGCCGCTCTCCGGATCGTTTCCACTACAGCCGGAGGTGTTATGAGTTATCGTTTTGCTGATCTGACCGCAACCTGCCATGACGAGTGGCGCGCCTACATCGAGCACGATTTTGTGCGTCAACTCAGTGAGGGCACTCTTGATCAAGAGTGTTTTCGCCATTATCTGAAACAGGACTATTTGTTCCTGATCCACTTTGGCCGCGCTTATGCGCTGGCAACTTACAAAAGCCGCAACATTACTGAGTTGCGCCACAGCCTCGACGGTTTGAAAACCATCATCGACCTTGAGTTGGGTCTGCATGTGGACTATTGCCGTGAATGGGGCATCAGCGAAGAAGAGCTGACCACACTGCCCGAAGCGCGTGCGACCATGGCCTATACCCGCTATGTGCTGGATACAGGCAACCGTGGTGACTTGCTTGACATGCATGTAGCGCTGGCTCCCTGCCTGGTGGGCTACGCTGTGGTTGCGGACTGGATCAACTCTCGTGCAGAAACGCTGCGGGGTGACGGCAATCCTTATGAAGCCTGGATCAAGATGTACGAAAGTGACGGCTTTCAGGCTGCCCGCCGCGCGGAGGAGGCCTGGCTCGACGAGCGACTGGCCGAGGTGACGCCACGCCGCTTTGAGGAGCTGACCACAATATTTCGCGATGCCATCCGGCTAGAAATCGCTTTCTGGCAACAAGGGCTGGACGGTAGCATTTGAGTGATCGCTGCTGGTTGCGTTGCCAAGCATTAAGCCAAGTCGCTTTGAGCGTTTGTCATGCGGCGAGTGTTCGGAGTGGTGGCTTGCATGGTGGCCGGTTCTCTGTTTAGATAACGACTTATTCTTGTCGGGGTGCTCTACGGAGCTGAGATTGGCGCAAGCCGGATCCCGTTGAACCTGATCGGGCTAGTACCCGCGTAGGAAACAAGAGAAGGCGCAGCTGTTCGGTTGCGTCCATTTTTTGTGGTTTTTCCTCATTCCTTAGGTTCCCCTGACAGTTTTTTGATCCCGACGCTGGCACAAATCTGCAAGCGTGCAGGAAGTTCAGGCGGAGCAAAGCCTTTGTCGCCATGGATGGCGACAAGAAGCCTACATGGATGTATTTACGGCGTCTTTGCGTAACCTGAACTTCCTGCGCGCAGGCATTACATCTTGTGATGGCTTCGAACTGCATGAGAGAAAAATCCATGAATCAAATGCTGTCATCTGCCTTAAGTGAGACCGCTCAGGTTGACGAGCAGTCCGTTCAGCCGTTTCCCAATTCGCGCAAAATCTATGTCGAGGGCTCGCGTCCGGACATGCGCGTGCCAATGCGTGAAATCAGCCTGAACCCGACCATTACCGAACAGGGTACCGAGCATAACGCGCCGGTGCTGGTGTATGACACTTCCGGCCCTTATACCGATCCCGAAGTACACATTGATGTACGCAAAGGCCTGGCCGATGTGCGTAGCCAATGGATCGAAGAGCGCAACGATACTGAAATGCTGACCGGCCTGAGCTCCGAGTTTGGCCGCCAGCGCCTGAGCGATGAGCAACTGGACGCGATGCGCTTTGCCGCGCTGAAAACCCCGCGCCGTGCCAAAGCCGGTCACAACGTGACCCAGATGCACTATGCGAAAAAAGGCATCATCACACCCGAGATGGAGTTTGTCGCCATCCGTGAAAACCTCAAGCTGCAAGAAGCGCGTGAAGCCGGTTTGCTCGACAGCCAGCATCCGGGCCACAGCTTTGGTGCCAGCATTCCCAAGGAAATCACGCCCGAGTTTGTACGCAGTGAAATTGCCCGTGGCCGTGCGATTATTCCCGCCAACATTAACCACACTGAGCTGGAGCCGATGATTATTGGCCGCAACTTCCTGGTCAAAATCAACGGCAACATCGGCAACTCGGCACTGGGCTCGTCCATTGAAGAAGAAGTGGCCAAGCTGACCTGGGGCATCCGCTGGGGGGCCGACACCATCATGGACTTGTCCACCGGCAAGAACATCCATGAAACCCGCGAGTGGATTATCCGTAACTCACCGGTGCCGGTCGGTACCGTGCCGATTTATCAGGCGCTGGAAAAAGTAGGCGGCATTGCCGAAGACCTGACCTGGGAGCTATTCCGAGATACGCTGATTGAACAGGCCGAGCAGGGTGTGGACTACTTCACCATTCACGCCGGTGTGTTGCTGCGCTATGTGCCGCTGACTGCCAAGCGCGTAACCGGTATTGTTTCCCGTGGTGGTTCAATCATGGCCAAGTGGTGTCTGGCCCACCATAAGGAAAGCTTCCTCTATACCCACTTTGAGGAAATCTGCGAAATCATGAAGGCTTATGATGTCAGCTTCTCGCTGGGTGATGGCCTGCGTCCGGGTTCGGTGGCCGACGCCAACGATGCCGCCCAGTTTGCCGAGCTGGAAACGTTGGGCGAGCTGACCAAAATCGCCTGGAAGCACGACGTGCAAACCATCATCGAAGGGCCGGGCCACGTGCCGATGCACATGATCAAGGAGAACATGGACAAGCAGCTTGAGTGCTGTGATGAAGCGCCGTTCTACACCCTTGGCCCGCTGGTGACCGACATAGCACCGGGTTACGACCACATCACTTCCGGCATGGGCGCGGCGATGATTGGCTGGTACGGCTGTGCCATGCTCTGTTATGTCACACCCAAGGAGCATCTGGGCCTGCCCAACAAGGATGACGTGAAAACCGGCATCATCACCTACAAGATTGCCGCCCACGCCGCCGACCTAGCCAAAGGGCATCCGGGTGCACAAATTCGTGATGATGCGTTGAGTAAGGCACGGTTTGAATTCCGCTGGGAAGACCAGTTCAACCTCGCGCTGGATCCAGACACGGCACGCTCTTTCCATGACGAAACCATGCCCAAGGAATCCGGCAAGGTCGCACACTTCTGTTCCATGTGCGGACCGAAGTTCTGCTCAATGAAGATTACACAGGACGTGCGTAACTACGCCGCCGAGCATGGCCTGACCGACGAGCAAAAAGCGATTGAGCAAGGCTTCAAGGAACAGTCCCAACGCTTCCGCGAAGAAGGTTCGATTATCTACAAGCAGGTATAAAGCCTTGATCTCTGGCCCCGTGTTTATCACGGGGCTTTTGATTATGGGGACGGTTAAATCAACAGCGCAGACCTGTCAGACTTAAGATGGATGCTGTCACCTGCCCAGAGCCTCTATACTGAATTCACGAAATGGATTTTCACTTAACGACAGGAGGTCGCATGGCAAACCACCATGACACAGGTTACAAAGAGCTATTTAGTCACCCGGAATTTGTCGAAGCGCTGTTTGACGGCTTTGTTCCCGGAGAAATCAGCCGGATGCTGGATTATGCAACATTAACCAGCGAGCCGAGCCATTACATCACTCCACTGTTTGATGAGAAAATCGAAGATGCGGTCTGGTCGGTACAGTTCAAACAGGACTCTGCTGGGACAGGGCAAGTGTTGTATTTGTACATACTGTTGGAATTTCAATCGGCTGTGGACCAGAGCATGCCGTTGCGTATGCTGCATTACAGCGCATCGTTTTATCACCAACGGCTAAAAGAAAAAATATTCACTCCAGGGCAAAAGCTGCCTGCGGTTTTTCCGCTGGTGCTGTACAACGGCGAAAGGCGCTGGACACCGCCACACAACATGCTTGAAATGTTGCAGCCGGTCCCGGCATTTATACGGCCTTTTCAGCCGTCCCAGCAATATCAGCTGGTTGATGTAAAGAACCATGGCTTGCGCCTCTCCAGTGCCGATGACAACCTGTTGCAACTGGTGTTTAATGTGGAAAACGCTCTCACCGCTGAGGACATGCAGCGTGTGGCGGTGCATCTGGCCAAGGTAATTAGTCATCACCCAGATAAAGAACGCATGGATAAAGCGTTAGTGCGTTGGTTCAAACGTTTTTTACGCCAGAACAAAATTACTATTGATCTTGAAGCAATCAATGAC
>CAZBXG010000056.1:0-7168 GCA_964495925.1 uncultured Thiopseudomonas sp. | reverse complement strand
GTTACGGTGCCATTTTGCATCAGCTGAAATGGGTCAGTTTAGGGGGCGGTATCAGTTTTACCAAACCGGGTTATGAACTGGACAAATTCTGCCAACGCTTGCGCCAATTTGCGCAAACCTACGGTGTCCAGGTTTACCTGGAGCCCGGTGAGGCAACCGTGCGTTACACCACTACGCTGGAAGTCAGCGTGCTGGATACGGCCTTTAATGGTAAACATCTGGCTATTGTGGACAGCTCTACCGAAGCCCATATGCTTGATTTGCTTATTTACCGTGAAACAGCACCCATCGGTAATGAAACCGGAGAACACCGTTACCAGATATGCGGCAAGACCTGTCTGGCCGGAGATATTTTTGGCGAAGGCAATTTTGATGCGCCATTGCAGGTGGGTGACCGGCTTTCGATTGGGGATGCAGGCGGTTACACCATGGTCAAGAAAAACTGGTTTAACGGCGTAAACATGCCGGCTATCGCCATCAAGGAGGTCGATGGCAGCATTCGTGCCGTGCGTGAGTTTGGTTATGACGACTACGTTAATAGCCTGTCTTAATAAAATCTTTAAATTTAAATAAAAGGGGTACACCTATGAAACGTAATGTACTTGTTATCGGTGCCGGTGGCGTCGCTCATGTCGTTGCACATAAATGTGCGCAAAACAACAAACTGCTGGGCGATATCAATATTGCCTCACGTACGGTTGGCAAATGTGAAGCCATTATTGACTCCATCAAGGAAAAGGGCAATCTGCAAAGCCCTGGTGTTTTGCGTGCACACCAACTTGATGCCATGGATATTGAAGCAACCAAAGCACTGATTCGCGCTACCAAAAGCCAGATTGTGATTAACGTTGGCTCACCGTTTTTGAATATGTCCGTGCTGGAAGCCTGTATTGGTACCGGCGCCGCTTATCTGGATACTGCCATTCATGAAGATCCAAGCAAGGTTTGCGAAACTCCGCCCTGGTATGCCAACTACGAATGGAAACGCAGCCAGGCATGTAAAGAGGCGGGCGTGACTGCCGTCCTGGGTGTTGGTTTTGACCCGGGTGTGGTTAACGCCTATGCCCGTTTCGCCTACGACAACTACTTCGACCAGGTTGACTCCATTGATATTATTGATATTAATGCTGGCAGCCATGGCCGTTATTTTGCCACCAACTTTGACCCTGAGATCAACTTTCGCGAGTTTACCTCTACCGTCTGGTCCTGGGAGAACAGCCAGTGGAAAGCCAACAAAATGTTTGAGCATGGTAAAGAATGGGACATGCCCGTGACCGGCAAAAGCATGGCTTATTTAACCGGACACGATGAGCTGCACTCGCTGTCGCGTTTCCTTGACGTACCCAATATCCGTTTCTGGATGGGTTTTGGTGAGCACTACATCAATGTGTTTAATGTATTGAAGAACCTGGGCCTGCTTTCAGAAAAACCCGTACTCACTGCACGGGGCCAGGAAATTGTGCCGCTGGAAGTGGTGAAGGCCGTTCTGCCAGACCCTGCTTCACTGGCCGCCGGCTATACGGGCAAAACCTGCATTGGCGACCTGCTAAAAGGCACCAAAGACGGCCAGCCAAAAGAAGTCATGATTTACAACACGTGCGATCATGAAGAATGCTACGCCGAAGTAGGCAGCCAGGCCATTTCCTATACGGCAGGCGTCCCGGCCGTTGCCGCTGCCATATTAATTGCCAAGGGCACCTGGGATAGCAAATGCATGGTTAACGTGGAAGAACAGGACCCGGCTCCGTTCATCGCCCTTATGAATAATATGGGCCTGGTAACCCGCATTAAAGATGAACACGGTGATCGTCTTCTGGAACCCATGCGGGAAATGGCCAGCAGCGAACCTGAAAAAAGGTTTGCCACTGCCTAAATACTGCCTGAAAAAGATGTCCCGGGACGTTGCCCCGGGGTCACATTGATTTACGGTTTTGCCCGAACATTTGCCACCCTGTGCGTTTGCCAGAGGTGGCAAATTATTTGGTGCTCATGTATTCTTTAAGGAAGACGAAAGAAAAACACTCATTCCCAGGGAGCAGGCCATGCAAAAGCAACCCTTACCAGCCATGCTATGGGACCTGAACCAGGTGCCCCTGCAAGACATTGACCTGAATGCGGTTCGTTCGCGTGAAGACCTGTTCTATATGGTCGCCGGTGCTTCATTTATTGAAATTGCCGCCGACCTGTATACCGATAACCTGATTGAATACTTCAATGACCAGCCCGAAATCATGCAATGGTTGGTAGACCACTGGAAGTTTGAAGAAACCCGTCATGGTTATGTGCTGCGCGATTACACCAAACATGTCTGGCCAGAATTCGACTGGGACCGGGCTTACCGTTCTTTTTATGTTGATTATTCGGCGCAATGCACCCAAGAGGCCCTTGAGCCCACCCGTTGCCTGGAAATGGCTGCCCGCTGCGTGGTGGAAACCGGTACTGCTACGTTTTATCAGGCGCTTTCCGGGCAGGCCAGTGAACCGGTGCTGGCCCACATGGCCAGTTTGATTCGTGCCGATGAAATCAGCCATTACAAGCATTTTTACCAATACTTCAAGCTTTATCGTGAGCAGAACCCCACCAGCCGCCTGAAAGTATTCGGCGCCATTGGCCGCCGCGTACTTGAAGCCCGTAACAGCGATGCCGAAACCGCCTTGTGGCACGTATACATGGTGCACCGCAAGGTTGACAACAACAGCGATAAAACCGACTTCAAGAAAATGTGCACGCAATTCAGCAAACAGTTCCGGCAACATTACCCCTTGGGCATGGCCGCAAAAATGCTCATGCGACCTTTGGATTTGCCCAAGATGGTCACCCGTGTTGTTGAAGGGCCTGTTGTCAAAATTGCCCAGCGGGTTGTTTCGGGTAACCGTTCACAGCATAAGGCCAGCAAGTAGGGGCATGGGTGGTAACGGTTTTTTCTGAATATTAGTTAATATGTTATTGATTTTAATGATGTTCATATTAATGGCTTGGTTTGTTTTTTATCACTTGTTCAGGTACCGGAATCGACTTATCATTACCTTGCAGACAGACAATAACAAAAAATAAACAATAAATAGTAAAAAACCATTTACTGGCAAACAGCATGAATCGGCCACTACCTTAAAAGTAGTGTTTGCTGCTCGTTATGTATTCTTAAGTTCTAACCAACTTTCAGAGTGAGCAGGCAATAATGAAAGATTTACAGGGAAATCGTATTTTTCAGGCTAGTGCCGAGGCGGTTGATTATTACAACCAGGCGGTATCCGCTTTTAATATTTATACCGGTGATCCTTTCAGTCTGGTTGGCAAGGCCGTAGAAATTTCACCGGACTTTGCCATGGCGCATATCTTCAAGGCTTATCTGTTGGGCCTGGCCACCGAGCCTGTCCTGAACGGCTACGCCAAAGATACGCTACGACACCTGAAAACCATGCATTTAAGCGATCGGGAAGCCTCACACCTGGGTGCGCTGGACTTGATGCTAAAAGGTGAGTGGACCGCTGCCGCCCTGGTGCTGGATATCCACAACTGCAATTACCCGTTGGATATTGTGGCCCTGCAGGCCGGTCACTTGATGGATTTTTATCGTGCCAATGCGCGTAATTTGCGTGACCGCCTTGCCCGAATATTGCCCTACTGGTCGGACAATATACCCGGGTATTCCATTTTGCTAGGCATGTATGCTTTCGGATTGGAAGAAACCGGCGATTACAATGCCGCCGAGGAAGCCGGCCATAAAGCCACGGAATTGCAACCGCTTGACTGCTGGGCCCATCATGCGGTTGCGCATGTGATGGAGATGCAGGGGCGGGTGACTGAAGGCGTTAAATGGATGGCAATGCGCGAAGCCTACTGGTCTGGCAATGACAATTTTTTCAAGGTACATAACTGGTGGCATCGGGCACTGTATCACCAGGAGCTGGGGCAGGAAAACGTAGTGCTAAGCATTTACGATAACCATATCCGCCAGGGCAACAGCACCGTGGCACTTGAACTGGTGGATGCATCGGCCATGCTGTGGCGCCTGAGCCTGGAAGGCGTGGAGGTGGGTGATCGTTGGGATGAGCTGGCCGACTGCTGGCAGGCCCATGCCGACGGGCATTCTTATACCTTTAACGACTGGCACGCCATCATGGCCTATCTGGGTGCCGGACGGGATATTGATGTTGAAAAAAACCTGAAAGATTGCAAGAACATCAAACCGGGCCTTGAGTCGGAAATGCAGCAATGGACCCGTCAAACCACCTTGCCCCTGATTGAAGGGTTTATCGCCTTCTGGCGCAAGGACTACCAAACCGCCATTGAGCAACTGTACGGAGCCAGATTTATTGCCAACAGTTTTGGGGGCAGCCATGCCCAGCGCGATATCATTGACCTGACCCTGTTAGAGGCAACCATTCGTGCGGGGCAGCCCGAGCTGGCCCAGGCGCTTGCCAATGAGCGTCTGGCCCTGAAGCCCAATAGCCGGCTTAACCGAGGATTTTTGGCGCGAAGCAAAGGCAGGGCAGTTTCTGGTGTTCATTGATGGGTAGATGGTTAGCTGGTTCCCAACCACCCCGTCGCTACGATGGACGTATCGGGTTTATTTAGAACCACCCCGTCGCTACGCGCCACCCCTCCACAGAGGGGAATTTTTCTACTTCTTGGCAATGGTTGTGCTGCGCACTACGCTTCGCGAGTGACATCTACCCCCTCCAAGAACGATGAAAATTCCCCTCTGTGGAGGGGTGGCAGGCGAAGCCTGACGGGGTGGTTACCAAAACCCCACGTTCCCGCGTTAGTATGCATTCCCACGCAGCATGGGAATGCATATGGAGACAATGCCCTGCATTCACTGCAAAAGCCTGCCGCCATCTACCACAATACCGGTGCCATTAACCATTCTGGCGTCTTCAGAAGCCAGGAATGCCACGGTGGCGGCCACATCTTCAACCGTCACAATCTGGTTCATCGGGTTCATGGCACGCACCGCTTCCAGTGCTTTTTCTTCTGAGCCAAACTGTTTGCTTAGTGTGGCATCAACCAGTTGTGTCCAGACATAGCCTGGATGCACGGCGTTAATGCGTACTTTCTGGCCCGAGCGGGCGGCACTGAGGGCAGCTTGTTGCGTCATATTGATAATGGCGCTTTTGCTGGAACCGTAAGCGCCGCCGCCTACCGAGCCCACAAACCCGGCAATCGAGCCCATGTTTACAATCGCACCGCCATTTTCATTGCCTTTCATGGCCTGGATGCCTGCCTGGATACCCAGGAACGTGCCATCGACATTAATAGAGAAAAGCCGTTTCCATTCCTGAAAATCAATGTCGCTGAACGGTACGCTTTGGTTGGAAATAACCCCGGCATTATTGACCAGGATATCGCATTGGCCATGAAGTGCCACAACCTGTTCAAAAGCGCTTTTCCAGCTTTCTGCAACGGTTACATTCAGCTGTACATAATCGGGAACGGTTAAGTCCTGAAAACGCGCTGCCAGTAGACCAGCATCTTTGTCTTTCAGGTCGCCCAGCACAACCTTGGCACCTTCCTGTATCAAGCGGGTGGCAATGGCCATGCCAATATCACCCATGCCGCCGGAAATAAAAGCGACTTTATTCTTAAGACCTCTCATTACTCATCACCTGTATGATTAGTTCACTTGCATGTTGGCATCGGCCATGACTTTGCTCCACTTCTCAATTTCCTTATTGATATAAGCGGTAAATTCTTCCGGTGATGTGGTATTGATCAGCACACCCTGGCTGGTGAATTTTTTGGCAATTTCTGAATCTTGCATGGCTTCGGTCATGGATTTGTTCAGTAACGCAACAATATCGGCTGGCGTGTCCTTTTTAACCGCAGCCCCCCACCAGAAGGTAGGCACAATGTCGCCATAACCCAGTTCTTCAAGGGTAGGTACATTCGGCAATAAAGGAGAGCGCTCTTTAGAGCCAATGGCCAGTGCACGCAGCTTGTCGCCCAGCACAAACGGGCCGCTGGTAGGAATGGCGTCATACATGAAATCAACCTGACCGCTGATGGTGTCTTGCAAGCCTGGAATAGAGCCTTTATAAGCCACGTGGGTCATTTCCTGGTTCAGCTTGTTTTGCAACAGGGTACCAAACAGGTGGCCGCCCGTGCCAACACCCTGGGAGGCGTAAGTCAGGCCTTGGGATTTTTCTTTGGCACCCTTAACCAGATCTTCAAAAGTTTGGTAGGGGCTGTTCATGGGAACCACCACCAAAGCCGGTGACACAATCAATTCACCCACGGGTTGCAGGTCTGTGCGCGGATCATAGGAAAGGTTCTTGAACAGGCCCACATTGGTGGCCAAAGAAGGTACATCGCCAATAAACACGGTGTATCCGTCTGCGGGGGCTTTTTTCAGCACATTCATGCCAACCTGTGCGGCACCGCCCGGTTTGTTGTCCACCACTACGGGTTGCCCCAGGGTTTTGGACATATGGGCACCCACCTCACGGGCCAGTACGTCAGTCAAACCGCCTGCGGCGTAAGGCACCAGGAAGGTAATGGGTTTTGAGGGGTAAGTTTGGGCCTGCGCAACACCGGCTGTCAGGCTAAGGGCAGCGCAAACGGGTGCAAAAGATTTCAACCAATTTTTCATTTATGTCTCCTGTTACGAATGCTTATGCTTCGGCGGCAATGGTATTTTTCAGAATACCGACGGCATCCACTTCAATCTCAACGATATCGCCTTCTTTCATGAATACGGGCGGGTTGCGTTTGGCACCTACGCCACCAGGTGTGCCGGTCACGATCACATCACCCGGGTTCAGGGGCAGGAAAGAAGAAATATAGGCAATTTGCCGTGGAATGCTGTGAATGAGCATATCGGTAGTGGCACGTTGCATTTCAACCCCGTTAAGGCGGGTAATTAGTGTTAGTTTCTGGTTGGGTTCAATTTCATCTGCAGTTACCATCCATGGCCCAAAACCACCGGTTTTCCAGAAGTTTTTACCGGGAATCCATTGTGAAGTGGCGGTTTGCCAGTCACGGATACTGCCATCGTTGTAGCAGGCATAACCGGCAATATGATTCCAGGCGTCTTCTTCTGAAATGCGGCGGCCACCTTTGCCAATCACAATCGCAATTTCACCTTCGTAGTCCAGCTTGACAGACTCGGGCGGCAGCACAATGCTGTCGTTGTGGGCAACCTGGGACTCGGCCACGCGCAGGAAAA
>CAZBXG010000055.1:0-7216 GCA_964495925.1 uncultured Thiopseudomonas sp. | reverse complement strand
AAGCCGAAGCCGAAGCCGAAGCCGAAGCCGAAGCCGAAGCCGAAGCCGAAGCCGAAGCCGGAGGGCAGGCAGAGGCTCAAACCGGTGAACCGGCAGAAAGCAAAAAAGGCTGGTTTGCCCGTTTGCGTCAAGGGCTGGCCAAAACCAGTGCCAATTTTGGCGAAGGTGTGGCCACCCTGTTTTTGGGCCGCAAGACCATTGATGACGATCTGTTTGAGGAGCTGGAAACCCAGCTGCTGATGGCAGACGTAGGCGTTGAGGCAACCACCGAAATTGTTGACCGCCTGACACAGCGGGTTAAACGCAAAGAGCTGGCCGACAGTGATGCGCTATTCAAGGCGCTGCAGGATGAACTGCAAGAATTGTTGCTGCCAGTAGAACAACCGTTGACGCTGACTGGTGCATCACCACAGGTCATTCTGGTGGTGGGCGTCAATGGTGCCGGTAAAACCACCACCATTGGCAAGCTGGCATCGCGTCTGCAAAAAGAAGGTAAAAAAGTCATGCTGGCAGCCGGTGATACTTTCCGTGCGGCTGCGGTAGAACAGCTGCAGGTGTGGGGCGAGCGCAACAAGATTCCAGTGATTGCCCAGCATACCGGTGCCGACTCGGCGTCAGTGATTTATGACGCGGTGGAGGCAGCACGAGCACGCGGAGTGGATGTCTTGATTGCCGATACTGCCGGTCGTTTGCACAATAAAGACAACCTGATGGAAGAGCTGAAAAAGGTCGAGCGTGTCATGTCCCGTCTGGACGAGTCCGCTCCGCACGAGGTATTGCTGGTGCTGGATGCCGGCACTGGCCAGAATGCGATCAATCAGACCCGTCAGTTCAATGAGGCGGTTGCAGTCACTGGGCTGGTGTTGACCAAGCTGGATGGTACTGCCAAAGGCGGGGTGATTTTTGCCCTAGCTAAACAGTTCGGCATTCCTGTGCGCTTTATTGGCGTGGGCGAAGGCATTGAAGACTTGCGTCCCTTTGCCGCCAAAGAGTTTGTGCGGGCGCTGTTCAGTCGCAAGGAAGGCGAATGATACGTTTTGACCGGGTCGCCAAGCGTTACCCCAATGGCCATGTGGGCCTGCATGAACTCAGTGTTTATGTGCGGCGTGGCGAGTTCTTGTTTGTCACGGGGCATTCCGGTGCAGGCAAAAGCACGATGATGCGCCTGTTGCTGGCAATGGAGCGCCCGACTGCCGGCCAGTTACTGCTGGCCGGGCAGGATCTGGGTAAAATCCGTAACTCACAAATACCTTTTTTGCGTCGTCAGATTGGTGTGGTGTTTCAGAACCATCAGTTGTTGTTTGATCGCAGCGTGTTTGAAAACGTCGCATTGCCGTTGCACATCCTTGGCTTGTCGCGCGAGGAAATCAACGCGCGCGTCAGCCTGGCACTGGAGCGGGTCAGTCTCAGAGACAAAGCCATGCAGCTGCCATCAGACCTGTCAACGGGCCAGCAGCAGCGGGTCGGTATTGCCCGTGCGATTGTGCATCAGCCTGCTTTGCTGCTGGCGGATGAGCCGACCGGTAACCTTGACCCTAAACTGGCAGCAGAGATCATGGCCGTATTTGAAGAAATCAACCGGTTGGGCACCACTGTCATTATTGCCAGTCACGATCTGGCGCTGATTGCCAGAATGCGTCACCGCATGCTGACCTTGCAGCGTGGCCGCCTGATTGCTGACGGCGAGGCGAGCTGATGAGCGCACAACTGACCCCTGATCAACCCGGTAAGCGCATTGGTGCCACCGAGCGTCGTTATGTTGATGGACCGCCAAGTGAAGCGGGCGAGGCCCGCGTCCAGTTACAAGCATGGCTGGGCAGTCACAAAGCCAGCTTTCTGGACAGCGCGTTGCGTATTGTCCGCCAGCCGTTTGGCAGCTTTTTTACCTGTCTGGTGATTGCTGTGGCGCTGAGCCTGCCGATGGGCCTGACCTTGTTGCTCAACAATCTGAACCAGCTGGGTGCTTCGTGGCAGCAGGCGGCACAAATTTCGGTGTTTTTTCAACTGAAAACTACTGACAAGCAGGCACAGGCATTGTTGGCTGACTTACAGGCACATAACGGTATTGCCGAAGTGCAATGGATCAGCCGGGAGCAGGCGTTACAGGATTTCTCCAGCTTTTCCGGACTGGGTCAGGTATTGCAGGAATTGCCGGACAACCCATTGCCATCCAGCTTGCTGATCACTCCGGTGCAGGTTAATCCGGAGGAGTTGCAGGATCTGGTACACAGCCTGGAAAACATGCCGCATGTACAGCAGGTGCAACTGGACCTGCAATGGGTCGAACGTCTGTCGGTCATGCTCAAGCTAGGTGAGCGGTTCATTTTTGCCCTGACTTTGTTATTGCTGGCTGCATTGCTGCTGGTGGTGGGTAATACCATCCGGTTACATATTGAAAACCGCCGCATCGAGATTGAAGTGGTCAAATTGGTGGGCGGCACTGACGGCTATGTACGTCGGCCCTTCCTTTATATGGGTGCGTTGTACGGTGTAGGCGGCGGTTGTCTAGCTTGGCTGCTGCTGGTGCTCGGTTTTGCCTGGCTGAATGAGTCGGTGGTGGAGCTGGCCAGTCTGTATGCCAGTGATTTCCGTTTGGCCGGTGTGCCGCTGGAAGATGGATTTTCTTTGCTGATTGGTGCAGTATTGATGGGCTTTATTGGAGCCTGGATAGCGGTGGCGCGTCATTTGCGCGAGCTGCTGCCGAGCTAAATTAAAGCTCGCTACTGTAATGACATGCAATGTTTAATTGAACTTATCCACAGAGTTGAAGTCTGATGGTTCAGTTGATAAATTGTACAACGCTGTGTTGATTTGCCAGCGTTAAACCTTGGGGGATTTTTGCAAATGAGCACTACAACTGCCCTACAACCCGTACAGCTGTTGAGCCCCGGCGCGAACCTGCAGGCTTATGTACACTCGGTGAACAGCATTCCGTTGCTGACCGTCGAGCAGGAGCGCGAGTTGGGTGAACGTCTGTACTACGAACAGGACCTGGATGCGGCCCGCCAGTTGGTGATGGCGCACCTGCGTTTTGTTGTCCATATTGCCCGCAGCTATTCCGGTTATGGACTGGCGCAGGCCGACCTGATTCAGGAAGGTAACGTGGGTCTGATGAAAGCGGTCAAGCGTTACAATCCTGAAAAGGGTGTGCGCTTGGTGTCCTTTGCTGTGCACTGGATCAAGGCCGAGATTCACGAGTTTGTGTTGCGGAACTGGCGTATTGTCAAAGTGGCCACTACCAAGGCCCAGCGCAAGCTATTCTTTAACCTGCGCCGGAAGAAAAAAGGTTTCAACTGGCTGACCCATAATGAGGCCGCCGCAGTGGCCGACAGTCTGGGCGTTGAAGTACGCGATGTGCACGAAATGGAAAGCCGGTTGACTGGTCGTGACATGGCATTTGATCCGCTGGATGCAGATGATGACGATGCCAGCTTTGCCCCAGCGCAGTATCTGGAAGATCACAGTCTTGACCCGGCGATGCGCTATGAAGTCGAGCATACTGCCGAGACGGAAAGTGCCAGCCTGTATCAGGCGCTGGGCGAACTGGATGAGCGCAGCCGTGACATTGTGCAACAGCGCTGGCTGAGCGATGAAAAATCGACACTGCATGACTTGGCAGCACAGTACGGTGTTTCGGCGGAACGGATCCGTCAGATTGAACAGGCCGCGATGAAAAAATTGAAAGGCTCGATTCTGGCCTGATAATTTGCTGCGGCACAAAAAGCGGTCCTTTATAGGGCCGCTTTTTTATGCCTGAACGATGGGGAGGTTTAATCCCGCAATGGTGAGCGAGCAGCCAGATAGCAGAACAGTATCGAGATCAGGCCACAGCTAGACAGGGCAAGGGGCAAGGTCAGCAGGGTAGTGGGCGTCAAGTTGACGAGAAAGCCAAGCAGTCCGGCCAGCAAAAACTGCAACATACCCATCAGCGAGGAGGCAATCCCGGCGAACTGCCGTGCATATCCCATGGTAACGGCAGTCAGGTTGCCGGTAATCATGCCTAGCATCGACAGGCAAACGCCCAGCGCCACCGCATAACTCCAGACATCGGCCAGCTCCAGCAACAGTAAAACACCGAGCAGGCCGGCTGCCATGACAAAGCCAAACAACCCCATATGCAGCACTTCCAGCGGCTTATATATGCGTAGCAAGCGCAGGTTGATTTGCCCGGTCAGAATCATCGCGCTAGCACTGGCGGCGAAGATCAGGCTGTACTGGTTGGGCGACAAGCCATAGTGCTGAATGAACACAAACGGCGAGTTGCTGATATATATAAACAATGCGCCTACCGTGAAGCTGGAGGCCAGAGTAAACAGTAAAAATCGTGGATGGCCGAGCAGTTTGAAGTAATTACGCAGAATACCGCGTACAGAGATTGGCAGCCGGTTTTCACGGGGCAGGGTTTCAGGCAGCATCTGCAAGCTGAACAGGCCGGTTATCACGCCAGTAATTGCCAAGGCCCAGAAAATCAGCTGCCACGGGCCAAATAGCAGCGCAGCGCTGCCAATAATTGGCGCGGTAATCGGGGCGATCATCATCACCTGCATCAGCATGGAAAACACTCGTGCAGCGGTGTTTACATCGCAGGTATCAGCAATGATTGCGCGCGGGGTCACTGAACCGGCTGCAGCGCCGAGTGCCTGGATAAAACGGGCCACCAGCAGCAGCTCGAAACTGTGGGCCAAGGCAGCCAGTGCGGAGCCGGCAGTAAACAGCAGCACGCCAACCAGTAAAGGGTTACGTCGGCCATAGCGGTCGAGCAGCGGGCCGTAAATGCCCTGGCCAACGGCCAGCCCCACCAGAAATACTGTCAGGGTTTGCTGCACTTGCCCAGCGCTGATCTGCAAGTCGTTGCCAATAGCGGGAAAGGCCGGCAAATACATATCAATGGCTGCCGCCACCAGCGCGTTTAGCGAGGCCAGCAGGATGATCAGCTTGATGCCTATGTTTGGCTTGTAAGAAGTCATGGACGGTAACAGCTCAGGGATAGATTTTGAGTATACAGGCTGAGTTGCAGGCATGCTGAGTTACTCTACAGCACGCAGGCACCCGCCTGTATATGCAGGATTGTTGCGGCGATGAAACATGAGCGGTGTTGGAAGCTGGCTGCTTCAGCTCTTGCCCAGCATCGCGCGCATGTCAGCCAGCGCGCTGCTGGCGCGGGCTTTTTTCACTTCTGGCGCTGCTTCTTCTAGCCCTTCCCACTCCAGGTCTTCGGGGGGCAGTTCGTCGAGGAAGCGGCTGGGCGTACACTCGATGATTTCGCCATATTGCTTGCGCTTGCTGGCCAGCGTTAGCGTCAGGTTTTCCCGCGCACGGGTGATGCCGACATAGGCCAGACGGCGTTCTTCTTCGACGGTTTCCGCTTCAATGCTGGAGCGGTGCGGCAGGATTTCTTCTTCCATGCCCATGATGAATACCACCGGAAACTCCAAGCCCTTGGAGGCATGCAGGGTCATCATGTTGACGCCGTCGTAGCCTTCGGCCTCTTCTTCCTGGCGTTCCAGCATGTCACGTAGCACCAGCTTGGCTATGGCATCTTCAATCGTCAGCTGGCCGTCTTCATCACGCTCCAGAGTGTTTTTTACCGCTTCGAGCAGAAACTGCACGTTGGCCATGCGGTATTCGGCGGCTTTTTCGCTGGAGCTGTTCTGCCGGATCCAGTTTTCGTAGTCGATATCCAGCAGCATTTCGTGCAGCGCAGCCATGGGATCGTCACTGAAGCAGCGCTGGCGCAGCTTGTCCATGTAATGTTTAAAGCGTGACAGGCGCTCGGTATAACGGCTGGCCAGATGCTCGCCCAAGCCCAGTTCAGCGCTGGCTTCATACAATGACAGCTTGCGGTTATCGGCATAGGCGCTGAGTTTTTCCAGTGTGGCCGAACCGATTTCACGACGCGGTACGTTGATCACGCGCAAGTAAGCGTTGTCATCGTCAGGATTGATCAGTAGGCGGAAGTAAGACATCAGGTCTTTGACTTCCTGTCGGCTAAAGAAGCTGGTGCCACCCGTCAGCCGGTAAGGGATTTTGTGTACCTGCAACTTGAGCTCCATCAGCTTGGCCTGATAGTTGCCGCGATAGAGAATGGCAAAATCCTTGTAGGGGCGACTGGTACGCAGGTGAGTGGTGAGGATTTCTACGGCAATGCGCTCGGCTTCGGCATCTTCGTTGCGACAGCGCAACACGCGGATCGGATCACCAAAGCCCATCTCGCTCCATAACTGCTTGGTAAAAGCGTGCGGGTTGTTGGCAATGAGCACGTTGGCGCACTTCAGGATGCGCCCGGTGGAGCGGTAATTTTGCTCCAGCATGATGACCTTGAGTGAGGGAAAGTCTTCTTTCAGTTGCATCAGGTTTTCTGGACGGGCGCCACGCCAAGCATAAATTGACTGGTCATCGTCGCCCACCACGGTAAACTGCGCCCGTTCTTGGACCAGCAGTTTAACCAGCAGATACTGGCTGGCGTTGGTGTCTTGGTATTCATCAACCAGCATATAGCGCACGCGATTGCGCCATTTTTCCAGAGTTTCCGGATGATTCTGGAACAGTTTGACCGGCTGTAAAATCAGGTCGTCAAAATCTACCGCGTTATAGGCTTTCAGCGTGCGCTGGTAATGAATATAGACCACAGCGGCGGTTTGTTCTTTGGGACTACGCGCCTGTTCCAGTGCTTGTTCGGGCAGGATCAGATCGTTTTTCCACTGGCCGATCTGGTTCTTGATTTCATCTGCGCCGTCATCGCCGGCGTATTCTTTTTGCATGATTTCAGTGAGCAGGTTTTTAACATCACTGTCATCGAAAATGGAAAAGCCAGGTTTATAACCCAGCAGGGCATGCTCCCGGCGAATGATGTTCAAACCGAGGTTGTGAAAGGTCGAGACGGTCAGACCGTGCGCTTCGCGGCCACGCAGTAGCGAGCCGACCCGCTCTTTCATTTCCCGTGCCGCCTTGTTGGTAAAGGTCACAGCGACAATGTAACGTGCCGGAATACCGCACTGTTGCACCAAATAGGCGATCTTTCGGGTAATTACGCTGGTTTTGCCGGAGCCGGCACCGGCCAGCACCAAAACCGGGCCACTAATCGCGTGGACTGCTTCTTGTTGACGGGGATTGAGGCGGCTCATGGCGGGTTCCGGCAGATTTTAATGGGAGAGAATTCTATCACTGTGGTATCAGGGTGTGGTGTTTGCACTGAGGTGTAAGGCTGTGATGTTGT
>CAZBXG010000054.1:3423-7706 GCA_964495925.1 uncultured Thiopseudomonas sp. | reverse complement strand
CGCAGCCAGGCTATTTTTTCTTCGTAATGGTCGGAGCGACTGTTGACATCAGTACCCTTGTAACGCCAGTGGGCACAAACACCCAGCTCGGCTTCCTCGTGCATGGCATGAGTACGGATTTGCACCTCAAGCACTTTGCCTTCCGGGCCAATCACGGCGGTGTGCAGCGAGCGATAGCCGTTTTCCTTGGGGTTGGCGATATAGTCATCAAACTCGCGTGCGATGTTGTTCCACAAACTATGTACCACCCCAAGCGCGGTGTAACAGTCGCGTACTTCCGGCACAAGGATGCGCACGGCACGCACATCATAAATTTCGCTGAAACGCAGGTTCTTTTTCTGCATTTTGCGCCAGATCGAATAGATGTGTTTGACCCGCCCGGAAATCTCGGCATCCACTCCGGCTGCCTGCATTTCTGTATTCAGCTGCTCCATGACTGCATCAATGAAGTGCTGCCGATCCAGTCGTCTTTCATGCAGCAGCCCGGCAATATGCATGTACTGCTCGGGTTCCAGATAGCGGAACGACAGGTCTTCCAGCTCCCACTTGATATGCCCAATACCCAGGCGGTGCGCCAACGGAGCATAAATATCAAATACTTCGCGTGCCACCCGGTAACGCTTCTCATGCGGAGCGTTTTTTACCGCTCGAATGGCACAGGTGCGCTCCGCCAGCTTGATGAGTGCAACACGCACATCATCCACCATGGCCACCAGCATTTTACGCAGGTTTTCCACCTGCGCCTGGGCATTGAGTACTACGGAATCACGCGGGTTAAGGCTGGTGCTGATCGCAGCCATGCGCAGCACGCCATCAATCAGTTTGGCGACAGTCTGGCCGAACTCGGCTTCAACTTCTGCAAGGCTGGCTTTGTTCTCCCGGACCGTACGGTAAAGGATCGCCGCCTGCAGGATTTCTGCATCCAGCTTCAGGTCAACCAGAATCTGTGCGGTTTCCAGCCCGATTTGCAAGCTGGAGCTGCCGTCGGGCCACAGGTTTTTCGCTGCATGGGCTTTCAGCTCTGCATCGCGGGCAAACTCGCAGGCACGCAGCAGCTGTCCTGCTTCAAGGCTGCTGTCCTGCTCGTACAAATGCGCCACCCAGCGTTCCAGATCAATACTGCCATCGGCATTGAGGGGGTGCTGAGTTCTCACTTGAACCATGAGATTTCCTTAACGTGCGGTGTTAACAAACAAGGCCATCGCTTCAACATGACCTGTGTGACTGAACATATCCAGGCTGCACGCTTGCGCCAGCCGGTAGCCCTGTCCGGTCAACAGGGCAGCATCCCGTGCCAGTGTCGCCGGATTGCACGACACATACAACACATGCCGCGCTCCAAATCTGGCCAATTTGCTGATCACCTGCTGGGCACCATCACGCGGTGGGTCCAGCACGATCAGGTCATATTTTTGCTTGGCCCAGCCAGCGCCGGTCAAAGGCTGGGACAAGTCTCGTGCAACAAAGTACACATTATCCAGTCCCTGCCGCTGTGCAGTCATGCCGGCACGCATCACCATGCCCTCGACCCCTTCCACCGCCGTAACGCTGGCAGCTTGTTGTGCCAGTGGCAAGCTGAAGTTGCCCAGCCCACAAAACAGGTCCAGCACCTTATCGCCTGCCTGCACACCCAGCCATTCCAGCGCACGATTAACCATCAACTGGTTCAGCGCGGCGTTAACCTGCACAAAGTCACCGGGCCGACAATCAATATCCAGCCCCTGATCATGCAACCGGTATGATAACTGGCTATCGGCCTGATCTGGCTGTGGCTCGTCTTCCGCCTGCCACCACAACTGCACCTGCATGCGGGCGGCAAAGTCACGCCAGGACTGTTGCTCTGCATCACGAATATTGGCAGTCAAACGTACCAGCAAGGCCACGCTGTTACCCGCAAACAATTCCAGATGACCTATTGCTCGTGGTTGCTGCAAGGTGCGTACAAAAGCGGCCAGTTCCGGCAATACCGCCTGCAGCTCAGGTGCCAATACCGGGCATTGCTCAATATCGACAATGCGCTGCGAACCTTCTTCGCGATAGCCAAAGCTCAGGCTGCCGTTTTTTTCCACCTTCACCGCCAGACGGCTGCGACGGCGATAACCACGGTCATCGGCCACCAGCGGCGGATGCCAGTGCCCGACAACCACACCAGCACGCTGCAGTTGCTCAGCGACCAACTCCTGTTTGAATAACCGCTGCTGCTCCAGCGGCATATGCTGCAAGGTGCAACCACCACAAGTACCAGCCAGCGGACAGAAAGGCTCAATACGCTCGACACTGGCCTGCTCAATCCGCTCGGCAGCGGCATCCACCACCTTGCTACGCGCTGCCAGCACCCTGACTCTGACCTTTTCGCCGGGCAACGCACCACTGACAAACCAGCTGCGCCCATCCACAAAGGCTATACCGCGGCCATCATGCGCCAGCCGCTCAATTTCCAGCACCTGTTTCTGGCCCGGTACAGGGCCTTTTTGCTGCTGTCCGCCAGACGGCTGAAAACGCAGGCCCTGCTTCGGTTTACGGCTCACGTTGTTGCTCCGTCAAATACACCGCTGGACAGGTAACGGTCGCCCCGGTCACAGATAATCGCCACCAGCGTGGCGTTAGTGACTTCCCGGGCTACACGCAACATGGCTGCAACCGCACCACCAGACGACACACCACAGAAAATGCCTTCTTCACGCGCCAGTCGACGCATGCAGTCTTCAGCCTCCTGTTGTCCCATGTCCACTACACGATCAACCCGGCTGGCTTCAAAAATTTCCGGTAAATAGGCTGCCGGCCAGCGCCGGATGCCCGGAATGGAAGCACCCTCTTCCGGCTGCAAGCCAACAATTTGCACGGCAGAATTTTGCTCTTTCAAATAACGGGATACCCCCATGATGGTTCCCGTGGTACCCATGGCACTGACAAAGTGGGTGATGTTGCCGCCGGTCTGCTGCCAGATTTCCGGCCCAGTGCTTTGATAATGGGCGTCCGGATTATCAGGGTTAGCAAACTGGTTCAATACCAGCCCTTCACCACGGGCTGCCATCTCCAGCGCCAGGTCACGGGCCGCTTCCATCGAGTCAACCAGCAACAACTCGGCACCATAAGCAGTCATCGCTGCTTTACGCTCGGCAGTGGAGCTGTCCGGCATAATCAGAATCATCCGGTAACCCTTGATGGCCGCAGCCATGGCCAGCGCAATACCGGTATTACCGGAGGTGGCTTCAATCAGCGTTGCGCCGGGCTTGATACGGCCCGTGCGTTCTGCATGCTCAATCATGGCAAAGGCCGGGCGATCTTTTACCGAGCCTGCCGGATTGTTGCCTTCCAGCTTGACCAATAAGGTATTGCCGGTTTCCAGCCCCAGCCGCTGCAAGCGGATAAGCGGAGTGTTGCCGATGCAATCGGCCAAAGTCGGATACTGCATGGAGCGAAAACGCCTTATCAAAAAAATGGGTACATGATAACGGGAAATGCCTGTCAACGATAATCGGGACAGGCATGACAGTAGTGGTTTTGGTTATAAGGCTGCCGGCAACTGCAGCCAGACCGGCACAGCTTTAGCCGGACAAACTCCAGTCAATTGCCGGACGACCCATTTGTTGCAAAAACTGGTTACAGCGACTGAAGTGGCCGCAGCCCAAAAAACCGCGATAGGCTGACAGGGGCGACGGATGTGCCGAAGTCAGAATCAGGTGTTTTTTCGGATCTAGCAAAGCTGTTTTACTGCGTGCATGCGCTCCCCAGAGCATAAATACCACGTACTCGCACTGCTCGTTGATCACCTCGATCACACGGTCGGTAAACCTGTGCCAGCCGGCTTTGGCATGTGAACCTGCCTGTCCGGCTTCAACTGTCAGCGCTGTGTTGAGCAGCAGTACACCCTGCTGCGCCCAGTGCTCAAGGCAGCCATGTGCCGGGATGGGCAAGTTCAGGTCGCGATGCAGTTCCTTGAAAATATTTTGCAAGGACGGCGGTACCGCTACACCCTGCTGCACAGAAAAACTCAGGCCGTGCGCCTGCCCCGGACCATGATAAGGGTCCTGCCCGAGAATCACTACCCGTACTTGCGGCAATGGTGTCAGGTTCAGTGCATTGAAAATCAGCCCGCCGGACGGATAAACCTGCTTGCCTGCGGCTTTTTCGGCACGTAAAAAAGCTGACAACTGCTGCATGTAAGGCTGCTCGAACTCGCTGGCCAGTGCCTGCATCCAGCTGGCTTCCAGCTGTATATTGCGTGAAGACATCAGTTACTCCGCCACTCGTGCCAATGGAAACAAGCGCTTGAAGTTGGC
>CAZBXG010000054.1:0-3323 GCA_964495925.1 uncultured Thiopseudomonas sp. | reverse complement strand
TACCCCATGTCCAGACAAGCTTTGGCCATGTCCCAGTCTTCGGTAAAGCAGTGCATGACACCGGCATGCGGTAAATCAGCCTCTCGCAACAAGGCTACGGTATCAGCCTTGGCATCACGGGTATGTACAATCACCGGCTTGTTGCTGGTGCGGGATGCTTCCAGATGCAGACGGAATGACTCCTGCTGCATTGCCGCTGTTTCGGTCTGATAGTAATAGTCCAGCCCGGTCTCGCCAACGGCAACCACTCCCGGATGGCTCAGCTCAGCTTGCAGCCATTCCAGACTGGGCTCGCCGCCACGCACCAGATCCAGCGGGTGCACGCCTACCGAACAGTCCACATCAGCATAACGCTCGGTAAATCCGCGCACCGTGGCCGCATTTTCCATACTGATGCCAATGCATAAAAAATGTCCCACACCACGTTGCCGTGCCGAATCCAGTACTGCGTCCAGACTGCCATCAAAACGGTCAAGGTCGAGGCGATCAAGGTGGCAATGTGAATCAATCAACATAAATTACAGATGTCCCAAACAAAAAAAGCCCTGTCGGGCTGTAAAAATCAACACGACCGGAAGCCTGTGGCCTTCCGGTCAGCACGGACTCATAAGGTGTGCGTTGGGCGGTCTGATTGCAAAGTTCCAGTCAGATATTGCTCGACCTTGTTACGCACTGCAACCGCATCCTCGCTGAACTGGACGCCGATACCGGACGCCCGGTTGCCATGGGCACCACGCGGGGTAATCCAGACCACCTTGCCGGCAATTGGCAGCTTTTCCGGCTCTTCCATCAGGTTAAGCAACAGAAACACTTCATCACCCAGCTGAAACACCTTGTTGGTCGGAATAAACAGGCCACCATTTTTCACAAACGGCATGTAGGCAGCGTATAAAACCGCCTTGTCCTTGATGGTCAGCGACATGATACCGTGTCGTGCGCCAAGCCCGGGGGGTAGTCCCATAAAGCCGCTCCTTTTGATTATCCATCTGGTCTGATTAACGTCGTACCAATGCCAACCATTGGGTCAGCAGGCTTTCCAACAATAAATCCTGTCGCAACGGCGCACGCCGCAACAACTTGACCCGGCGCTCAAGCAACCACTCGTGCAACTGCACCAGCGCATCCGCACTGACAAAGCCGGACATGTACTTTAGCACAGCCTGCATGTCGGCCAAACCCAGATCCTCGTCGACTTGCGTCAGCTGATAACGCAACACCGCCTGGCTCCAGTCAGCAAACCACTCCAGCAACAGCACCGGAGAAATTTTGGCCCAGCGCGTTGCCAGTTCGGTGGGTGCTGCCTGTCGTTTGAGCAGCTGCTTAACGCCTTCCACCACCTCGGCCCGCTGCTGCAGCACCTGGTCTTGTGCATACTGCTGCGCTACCAGTGGCGAACCACCTGCCAGCTGCAACAGCATCTCACGCTGCTCAACTGCCATTTCCGGCAGTTCCCCTGCCAGCCACTGTGCGGCCACTTCCAGCACTGGCAATGGGCATGCCTGCAACACACAACGGCTCTTGATGGTTGGCAGCAAAAAGCTGGGCTGATCCGACAACAGTAAAAACACCGTCTCGGCACTGGGTTCTTCCAGACTTTTCAGCAAAGCGTTGGCCGATTCAATCGTCATCGCCTCGGCCGGCTCCAGAATAATGACTTTGCGTCCGCCCTGCTGTGCAGTCTGCTGAATCGCTGCGACCAGTTCGCGCACATGTCCAATCAGGATCGCCTTGCCGGTCTCTTCGGGCTGTAAACAAAACAGATCAGGATGGGTGGCGGCTTGGTACAGCTTGCACGAGCTGCATTGTCCACAGGCATCATCGGCTGTCGGAGCATTACACAATAACCACTGAGCAAACCGCTCAGCCAGCTGACGCTTGCCACTGCCTGCCGGGCCATGCAGCAAATAGGCATGCGCTTGTCCACTGCGCTTGCTCAGGGCATCCCAGAGTGACTGATGCCACGGCAGGGTTTTAGCGATCATTCAGCCGTGCTCCCATCTCCTGTAGCAATGGTAATAACTGCTGTTGTACCTGCTCCAGCGGCAAACCGGCATTGATCAGACGAAAGCGTTTCGGCTCGGCCTGTGCCCGCTGCAAATAGTTGTTGCGTACAGCAGCAAAAAACTCTTGTTGCTCCAGCTCGAAACGGTCCAGTGCGCCACGTTGCCGGGCCCGAGCCATACCTACTTCTACCGGCAGATCAAACAGCACAGTCAGATCCGGTCGCAATTGGCCCTGGACAAAGTTTTCCAGCACAGCAATGCGTTGCTGATCAATACCACGACCACCGCCCTGATAGGCATAAGTGGCATCGGTAAAGCGGTCACACAGCACAATTTTGCCCTGCGCCAAAGCCGGCCTGATCAGCTGCTGCAAATGCTGGGCGCGGGCAGCAAACATCAGCAACAGCTCGGTATCCACCGCCATGGATTCATCATGTCGGGCCAGCAACAGTTCCCGGATCTTTTCTGCCAGCCCGGTACCGCCAGGCTCGCGGGTCAATACCACCTGATAACCGGCCTGCTGCAAGTGATCTGCCAAAAACTGCCGGTTGGTGGTTTTTCCGGCTCCCTCCGGCCCTTCCAGAGTTACAAATAGTCCTGTCTGCATTAGTCTGCCTGCTGTATCGGTGCAGGGCTGGAGCGATAGTCGGCGCGACGCTTGAGCTGATACTCGCGTACCGCACGGTTATGCTCCTGCAAGGTGCGGGAAAATTGGTGGCTGCCATCACCCTTGGCCACAAAATACAATGCATCACCTTCAGCCGGGTGTAGCGCCGCATGAATTGCGGCCCGCCCAACCATGGCAATCGGAGTGGGCGGCAAACCCGCCACTACATAGGTGTTATAAGGTGTTGGCCGCTGCAAGTCAGCGCGAGTGATGCGTCCCTGATAAGACTCGCCCATGCCGTAAATGACGGTCGGATCAGTTTGCAGCAGCATTTTTTTATTCAAGCGCCGCACAAATACGCCTGCAATCGCCGGTCGCTCGCTGGCCACGCCAGTTTCTTTTTCGATAATTGAGGCCATCACCAGTGCCTGGTCTGCCGATGCATAAGGCAAGCCTTCCGTACGCTGCGCCCATTCACTTTCCAGCACCTCATGCAAGCGTTTGCCGGCCTGGCGCAGAATATCCAGGTCGCTCTGGCCACGAGTGAACTGATAAGTATCAGGATAAAAACGCCCCTCGGGATGCACGCCCTGATAGCCCAGCTCATCCATAATTTGTGCGTCTGTCCAGTCACCAAGCTGATGTTCCAGCACATCATTTTGTGCCAGTGCCTCGCGGAAACGGGCAAACGTCCAACCCTCGACCAATGTAAT
>CAZBXG010000053.1:0-7722 GCA_964495925.1 uncultured Thiopseudomonas sp. | reverse complement strand
ACTGCAGGGGTTTTTTGTGTGCAAAAATAAAAACAAGCATGTCAATACATCAGTAATTGACTGGTCATCATGCCTTGCAGTGTATCGCTAGTCCTGCACGAGCAGTGCCACGTTTACAAATGGCGGCATTATAATTTGCAAACATGAGTGTGTCAGTTGAGTGCGATTACTGTTCACATCAAGCAAGGGTGGAGTTATGTTACCTCCTGGTTCTGAGCATACAATGACGAACGGTCAGATATGGTATCTGGACAAAGCCTGGCATAAATAAGTCATGTCGGTCCGATGCTGCCATTATAATGGGCGGAGCAGAATACTATCTGCTTGCCTGGCCGTGAGCACAGGCTGAAGACATATTTTGGAGAGTTACGCGTGGCCCAGTTTTCTTTGTTGATCATCGACGATGAAGTCGTCATCTGTGACATGCTGTCGACTGCGCTGGAGTTGGCAGGTTTCAGGGTGGATGCTGCCAATAACGTGCAGGACGGGCTGAACAAGATTTATGACCAGCAGCCTGACTTGCTGTTGTTGGACTGGATGCTGCCGGGTACCAGTGGTATCGAGCTGGCACGCCGGCTTAAGCGTGACAGTCAGACAGCCGAGTTACCGATCATTATGTTGACAGCAAAAAGCGAGGAAGATAACAAAATTCAGGGACTGGATGCCGGGGCCGATGATTATGTTACGAAACCGTTTTCCACCCGTGAGCTGATCTCACGGGTCAATGCAGTATTGAGGCGCAGCAATGTACTGGCAGCGGAGAAATCGGTGGATATTGGTGGCCTGTGTTTTGATCCGGTTAGCCAGCGCATTACCGCGCTGGGCACTCCGGTCAATCTGGGGCCAACCGAGTTCCGTTTGCTGGCATTTTTTATGGCCCGTCCCGAGCGTGCTTTCTCTCGCGAGCAAATTTTAACTCAGGTGTGGGGAGCCAACACTGATCTGGCCGACCGCACTATTGATGTACACATCCGCCGTTTACGAAAATATCTGGAACCGCACGGCTTTGCCGATTTTTTGCAGACGGTGCGTGGCACGGGTTATCGTTTTTCTTCCAGCGTTCAGGACAGCAAAGACTCTGATGAGGAAACAGCAGGTTGAACACTTTGTTATTACGTGAGGTGTGGCGATTGCTGTTGCTGGCTGGCGTTGGTCTGCTGGTATCTTGGTGGCAGGGAGCTTTGTGGCCGCTGGTACTGGTGCAGGCGGGCAGTCTGTTGTTTTATTTGTTTCAGTTGGAGCGTTTGCATCGTTGGTTGCAGCGTTACCCGGATGATTGGGAACCGCCGGAGAGCAGCGGTTTGTGGGGCGAGTTGTTCAATACGCTGTATCGCTTATTGCGTAAGGAAAATCTGGCGCGGGACGATCTGGCTCAGTTAATTCGTCGTACAGAAAACTCCATGTCGGCAATGCGTGACGGGGTGATTTTGCTTGACCGTCGCCAGCAGCTGGAAACCTGGAATCAGGCAGCGGCACAAGCATTGGGCTTGCGTATGGCAACTGACCGCAGGCAGGCGTTTACCAATCTGGTGCGCCACCCGCAGATGATTGAGTATTTGCAGGGTAATGATTTTCGTCAGCCGCTGAGTTTGCCGGCGCCACAAAATCCTGCACGCATACTTGAATACAGCATCACCCGTTTTGGTGCTGGAGAGTATTTGCTGCTAATTCGTGATGTTACCCGTTTGCATCGGCTGGAGCAGATGCGCAAGGACTTCGTAGCCAATGTCAGCCATGAGCTGAAAACACCGTTGACCGTGTTCAAGGGCTATCTGGAAACCTTGCTGGATAGCACGCCGGAGGAGCAGGGCGGGCTGCGGCGTGCACTGGATAATATGAATGGTCAAAGTCAGCGCATGGAGCGGCTGATCAATGACTTGCTGTGGCTGGCACGACTGGAGGGCAGTGAAGCGGACCAGACTCACCAACCGGTGCGGCTGGATCAGCTCAGTGCTGCTGTCTGCGCAGACAGCGCTTCCCTGATTGACAGTAGGCAGCAACAGGTCGAAATGGATATTCCCGACGAGCTTGGTGTGCTGGGAGATGCAGGCGAGCTGCGCAGCGCCTTGACCAATCTGCTGACCAATGCAATCAACTATTCTGGCGAGCAAGGCAAGATCAGGGTGACATGGCGTGCAGAAGAGGAAGGAGGTGGACGGCTAGAGGTGTGTGATAACGGACCGGGTATCGAAGCACATCACTTGTCGAGGCTAACCGAACGCTTTTATCGCCCAGATTCCAGCCGGATTACTGCTACTGGCGGTACCGGTTTGGGGCTGGCGATTGTTAAGCACATCCTGCTGCGTCACGATGCACATCTGGATATTGCCAGTACTCCGGGGCAAGGCAGCTGCTTTGCCTGTTGTTTTCCAGCACACCGGGTGATTGAATCAGAGAACGTTCGGCCTGGAAGTAACAAACCCGCCAGATAGTGCGGGTTTGTTGTAAAAGGGAAGTGCGGGACGGGTGTGTTATTCCCGCTTGTCTACCATGGCTCTCATCTGTTCTGTCGACAGGTGACGTACATCCTGCCCCTGAACCAGATAAACCACCTGTTCGCACAGATTGCCGCAATGGTCGCCGATTCGTTCCAGCGCACGAAAAACCGACATCAGCTTGAGGACACGGGTAATTGAACGTGGATCCTCCATCATAAAGGTCACCAGCGAGCGCATGGCGCTGTGGTATTCGGCGTCCACATCGTCATCGGCCACGGCGACCGCGACGGCTTTTTGTGCGTCAAAGCGGGCAAACGCATCCAGCGCCTCATGCAGCATGTTTTGCACGCGATCACCAAGATGGCGTACTTCAACCAAGCCGATTGACAGGCTGCCTTCTTCGTTCAGTTTGATGCCGAGCTTGGCAATTTTTGCCGCTTTGTCACCCATGCGCTCCAGATCAGCAACGCATTTGGATACGGCGATAATGGTACGCAAGTCGATCGCTGCCGGTTGACGCAGGGCCAGAACCCGGGCGCACTCCTCATCAATGCGCTTTTCCAGGTTGTCGACTTCTTCCTCGACCTTGAGTACGTGCTCGGCCAGCTGGCTGTCGCCCTGCAAAAATGACTCCAGTGCGTCAGTCACCTGTTTTTCAACCAGGCCGCCCATTCGCAGCAAATCGCTACGAATGGCTTCCATTTCATGGGTAAACTGCGTGGAGCTGTGCTTGCCCAGATTAAATAACATAATCGTACTTCCTAAAATAAAGTGTGGCGACAATCAGCCGAAACGGCCGGTTATATAGGCTTCGGTCAGTGTGTTTTCCGGATGGGTGAATACCTTTTCGGTGGCGTTAACCTCGATCAGCTCGCCCAGGTGGAAATAAGCGGTGCGGTCGGATACACGGGCTGCCTGCTGCATCGAGTGCGTGACGATGGCAATGGTATATTGCTGCGACAGCTCGGCAATCAATTCTTCGACTTTGGCTGTGGCAATCGGGTCGAGCGCGGAGCAAGGCTCGTCCATCAGGATCACTTCCGGGCTGACCGCAATGGCGCGGGCAATGCACAGGCGCTGCTGCTGACCACCGGACAGGCCGGTACCTGCCGCATGCAGGCGGTCTTTGACTTCATTCCAGAGACCGGCCCGTTGCAGGCTGTCTTCGACAATGTCGTCCAGGTCGCCACGGCCACGGGCCAAACCGTGAATGCGCGGGCCATAAGCCACGTTGTCATAGATCGACTTGGGAAACGGATTGGGTTTCTGGAAAACCATGCCGACCCGGGCGCGCAGCATCACTACGTCAATGTTCGGGGCGTGAATGTCTTCGTCATCCAGCAAAATGCGGCCTTCGAGGCGACAACCGTCGATGGTGTCATTCATGCGGTTAAAACTGCGTAAAAAAGTAGACTTGCCGCAACCTGATGGGCCGATAAAGGCAATTACTTCGTTTTCCATCAGGTTGAGGTTGATGCCCTTGATGGCCTGATGTTCGTTATAGAAAACCTTGACCTCTTGCGCCTGCATTTTGATGCGTGGTGCTTGCAGTCCGGGGTTGTGTTCCTGTTCTTGAATGGGTTTGTTCACCGGGTTAACTCCACTTGTTTTCCAGGCGTTTGCGCAGATAAATGGCAATCGCGTTCAGGCTGATCATCAGGGTCAGCAAGACAATGATGGCGGCGGATGTGCGGGCTTCAAAGAAGTTGCGTAGTTCGTGCCCCTGCCATAAAAAGATTTGTACCGATAAAGCGGTAGACTGGTCCATCGGTGAGGCCGGTACGTTGGCGACAAAGGCATTCATGCCGATCAGCAGCAGGGGTGCCGTTTCGCCCAGTGACTGTGCGACTGCCAAAATTGCACCGGTCAGAACGCCGGGCATCGCCAGCGGCAGGACATGGTGAAATACGGTTTGGGTGTTGGATGCACCCATGGCCAGTGCGGCTTGCCGAATCGAACCGGGCACTGCTTGCAGTGCGGCACGGGTGGCAATAATCACTGTTGGCAGTGACATCAGGCTTAACACCAGGCCACCTACCACCGGTGCCGACATGGGCAGGCGAAACCAGTTGATGAACAACGCGGCGCCCAGCAAACCAAAGACAATGGACGGCACAGCAGCCAGGTTATTGATGTTGACCTCAATCAGATCGACCCAGCGATTTTTTGGTGCGAACTCTTCCAGATAGACTGCCGCACCGACTCCGATAGGAACGGCCACCAGCAACACTACGCCCAGCATATACACCGAGCCGATAAAGGCACCCAGCAGGCCGGCAGTAGCAGGCGAGCTGCGCGAGTCGGCATTACTGAATAGTGCGCTGCTGAAATCCAGTGTGATATGACCGTCGGCTTGCAGCTGGTCGGCCAGCGCGCGAACAGGAGCGGCCAACTGTTGTTGATGGTCGGGCAGGGTGCGGTCAATATTGCCGCGCAACCAGACATCCACATTGGCATCCGCCAGCAGTTTCAGGGAAACGGTTTGCCCAAGCAAGGCAGGGTCGGCGGCAAACAGGTCGCGTACCTGATATTGCGTGGCACGGGTGAACAATGTTTGTGCATACCGGGTTTCGATTTTCTGCTCTGGATACAGTTGCTGCACGCTTTGGGCCAACAGTCGTTGCCAGTTGATGCGGGCGAGCTGGCCATGCCATGCCACTTCGCGGGCGCGGAAAGCAGCAGGTGATTCATCCGCTGTTTGTTGTGGTGCGGCTTCGATCTTGATGATTTGCGGATCAAAGTACACTGGGACCTGAATGTTTGATTGCCAGAAGGCCGGCAGGCCGCGTGAAAAAATACTGCCAAATAACAGCGCTACGCAGGCCAGCCCGACACAGACCGACAGCAAGCCAGCGAGACGAAAGCGGCGTTCGCGGGCATGCCGCCGTTTCAGGGTTTTTTGCAGGCGTGTCTGCACCATGTCACGGGCACTGCGGCCGGCATTGAGTTCCAGCGGCTCTGCTTGCTTATTCATAATGCTCCCGATACTTACGCACGATATATAGGGCGATCACGTTGAGTGCCAGGGTGATGACAAACAGTGTCAGGCCCAGGGCAAAAGCGACCAGCGATTGCGGGCCGGCAAAGTCGGTGTCACCGGTCAGCTGGTTGACGATGCTGACGGTTACCGTGGAAATGGCTTCCAGCGGATTGGCATGCAGTTGCGGACTGTTGCCGGCGGCCAGAACGACAATCATGGTTTCGCCAATGGCACGGCTGAACGCCAGCAAAAAAGCACCAACAATGCCGGGCAGGGCCGCAGGCAGAACTACTTGGCGAATGGTTTCCGAGCGTGTTGCTCCCAGCCCCAGTGAGCCGTCCCGCAATGATTGCGGTACACGGGTGATGATGTCGTCGGATAGGGACGAGACAAAGGGAATGATCATCAGGCCCATCACCACGCCAGCGGTCAGGGCACTGGTGGCGCGCACCTGTACGCCAAGCAATTGTCCGGCAGCAGCAAAAAATGGCCCGATGGCCATCAGGGCAAACACGCCATACACAATGGTCGGGATACCGGCCAGAATTTCGATCACAGGCTTGGCGGTGCTGCGAAACCAGGGCGGAGCGTATTCAGCCATATAAATCGCAGTCATCAGACCGAGCGGAATCGCCACCAACATTGCGATCAGGCTAACCATGAAGGTGCCCCACAGCAGCGGCAACAGGCCGTATTCGCCGTGCCCGGCACCGGTGCTGCTGAAAGCTGGATTCCAGCGGGTACCGAAAAAGAAGTCGGCAGGGCTGATGAAACTGAAGAAGTTCAGCGCCTCGCTGACCATCGACAGCACAATGCCGATGGTGGTCAGCACTGCAATGGTCGAGCAGGCCAGCAGCAGGCCGCGAATAATGCGCTCCACCTGATGACGTGCGGCAAAGCTGGCACTGAGACGGCCCAGCGCCCAGAACAGGCCAGTCATGCTGACCAGTGCCACCAATGCGGTTTTCGCCAGGCCAGAGTAAAGGCGCAGCTGACCCAGCTGTTGCGCAGCGGCCTGTTCCAGGGCTGACACTTCGCCAAGCAATCCCTGTCCGGAGCTGAGGGCTTCCAGGCGGCGCATCAGCAGCACCTGTGCTGTGGTGTCGTTGCTATCGGTGATTTCGGGCCAGTCGGCCAGTACCCAGGCTTCAATCGCCATGGGCTCCAGTAGCGACCAGAGCAACAGCAACACCAGTGCCGGTACGACACAACACAGGGCCAGCCAGGTAGCATGGTAGGCAGGACGTGAGTGCACTGCCGTTCGTGCGACACCAGCAGCTTGCTGCTTGCTGCGTAGCAGGCCGAACTGGTAAACCAGTGCCATCAACACCAGCAAAATAATTGCCAGTAATGTGCTACTCATTCAATCTCTCCGTTGTGATAGGGGCGAGCATTTAAGGTGTTTATAGACAAAACCGAAAAAGCTGTCAGGTATGATCCTGACAGCCTGGAAATGCCCGAAGTGGCCTTAACGTATGGCTTTACGCTGTACAAAGGCATTTAGAATGTTCTGACGCTCATCATCGCTCAGCGGAATCAGACCTGCTTCTTCCAGCGGGCTGCCATAACCGGAGACCGCATCACTGAGGAAATACTCAATAAAGTCGGCCAGACCGGGCACTGCTTCGATGTGCTCGCCCTTGACGTAGAAAAACAGCGGGCGGGATACCGGATAGCTGCCTTCACCGATGGTCTCCAGGCTGGGCATGACGCCATCAATGCTGGCAACCTGTAGGCGGTCACGGTTCTGCTCATAGAAGTTAAGGCCGAACACACCCAGAGCCTGTGGCTGTACCTGCAGGCGGGTCAGGGTTTCAGTGTAGTCTCCTGCTACTTCGATGATGCGGCCATCGTTACGCAAGCGGGTGCAGAGTTCGCCCTGGGCTGCATCTGCCAGACCGGCAGCATCACAGCCACGCTTGAGCAATGCTTCTTCAAAGACTTCGCGGGTGCCGTGATTGGCTGCCGGAATGACTAGAGTGATTTCCTGGGCGGGCAAGGCCGGGTCGATTTCAGACCAGCGGGTATAAGGGTTGTTGATCAGTTGGCCGTCACGGCTGACCTGGGCTGCTGCTGCGGTAAATACATGTTCGGCAGTAAGGGCAAAGCTGGCCTGATCAGCGCGGGAGGCAAATACGATGCCGTCATAACCTAGACGCACTTCGAGAATCTGCTTTACATCACGCTGGTTGCAGGCGTCGATTTCGCTGCTTTTGATCGGGCGTGAGGCACTGGCGATGTCCAGAGTATTCAGGCCGACACCCTGGCAGAACTGGCGCAGGCCGCCACCGGTGCCACCGGAGC
>CAZBXG010000052.1:5822-7792 GCA_964495925.1 uncultured Thiopseudomonas sp. | reverse complement strand
GACCAAAGGATTATGAGTCCTCTGCTCTAACCAACTGAGCTATAGGCCCAAATCAAGGGTGCCAATTATACCTGTGCATGCCAAAGACGCAACAGGTATGGGGTTGATTGCCTGCCAGCCGGTGTATCAGCTGGCAGGCAAGGCTTTAGCTTAGTGCGCGAAACGACTCCAGCAGGGCAGGTACGCCTGGCAGCATGCCGATCAGGGCCATCACGGTGACCAGAATACCGAAGGTGATGGCGGGGATGCCCCAGCGGTCGGTACGGCTGAGTTCCTGACTGCGCTTTTTGTCGCCGATGATGCCCATGTTGTCGAGCAGCATGGTGAGCGACCAGCCAAATACCGGATTCACCAGTGCTGAGCCAAATACAACAATGGCTGCCGACTGGGAGGTTTTACCTTCGCGGGTCATTTGCATGCCGGCTTCGAGCAGCGGAATGTACACGCCCACGATGAGTGCAATGCTGAGGACGGGAGGCCATACCGCAAGGTCCATTGGATAGCCGATAACGGCAGCTGCAATACAGAGCACGCCAGTCAGCACGGCACCGGCAGGAATCGGACGACGGGCAATGGCTGCCGGAACCATATAGGTACCCCAGGAAGAGGCGAGGTTGCCTCCACCGAGCAGCGTGCCAACAGCCTGACGGCCAGAGGCAATGATCATGGTGTCGTCAATTTCCATCAGTACCTTTTTCGCAGTTTGCGGATAGTTGATCTTCTGGAAAATGCGGTGGCCAAGAAAGTCCGGTGACCACATGGCGACTGCGAGCACAGCGAAAGGCAAAACAGCCATGAATTCGGCTACGCCGGGCAGGCCGAGTTGCCAGCCGGTGTCTGTACCCCACCAATAGGCAGGGTTCATATTGGGCAGGCCGGGTTCGGTGCTGAACTCGAATGGAGCGCCCATGGCAAAGGCGATAACTCCTGCGAGCAGACAGCCGAGAGGAATGGCCAGCCACTTTTTGCCCAGATGCTCCAGATAGGCGTACATAATGACGTTGGCCAGCACTACGACAAAAGCAATATAGGCCATGTCAAAGCTTTCGGCCCAGCTGTACAGCGACTTGATTTGTGAAGTCACGCCGATAAAGCCCAGATAGAGCAGCAATCCTCCGGCAACGCCATCACTGGTCAGGCGGGCCAGCAGGCTGCCGCCACGGAACAGTCCGAGCATCAGTCCCAGGGCACCAATCATCAGTCCCAGCGCCATCGGGTGGCCACCAGAAGCAACGATGAGGGGGACGAGAGGAATCAGCGGGCCGTGAGTACCGGCAAGGTTGGCTCTCGGGTTGAGAAAGCCGGAGAACAGGATGACAAACAATACCGCAGCGATGATCATTTCATAGCGGGCATTCTCAATGACAAAACTGTCGGGCAAACCCAGTGGGCCGGCAAAGGCACCCACCACGGCAGCGACCATGACGATCTTGCCGATGGTAGCGGCTACTGCCGGAACCCAGTCTTCATATTCAAAACGGTAATCACGGTAGGGCAGGTTAATGCCCCAGCGCCTGGGGTTCATGATCGACAGTTCGTAGTCGAGATAGTCCTGGCGGCGGGCAAATTCACTGCTGGGACGGTGTAGTTCTTTGTAGCTGTTATCAGTGGAATCAGTCATAGGCGTTATTGGCTTGTAGTTATTAAAACACACACACACTTGTCCCCCGGCGCTTGTGGCACCGGAGGCAAGTCATTTATCAACGCTTATTATTTTTGTTATGAAGGCGGCTGTAGCCGCTAAGAGTTGCAAGTCCCGGATTGCTGGAAATATCGACCCGCTCAGGCGATTCGATACTTGCTATGGGCTTGCTTGTACGGCTAGGTACAAAAGGTGCACGTATGCTGATGCTGTGGCTGGCTTAAGTCAATTTTTAGGTGGCAGACTTAAGTGGTATGTCTTTGTTTGTTCGCTATATGTTTGGCAATAAAAAACCCCGCCGAAGCGGGGTTTTGTTTGAGGCTGGCTT
>CAZBXG010000052.1:0-5722 GCA_964495925.1 uncultured Thiopseudomonas sp. | reverse complement strand
AATTTGTCGACCGCTTTCATCAGGCCGATGTTGCCTTCCTGAATCAGGTCGAGAAACTGTAGGCCACGGTTGGTATATTTTTTTGCGATGGAGATAACCAGTCGCAGGTTGGCCTCAACCATTTCTTTTTTGGCGCGACGGGCTTTGGCTTCACCAATCGACATGCGGCGGTTGATGTCCTTGATGTCGGCAATGGCCAGGTTGCTGTCTTTCTCAAGGGTCAGCAACACGTTTTGGTGGCGCTGGATGTCTTCCAGACGCTCGGCCAGTGCGGCGGCGTATTTGCTTTTGCTCTGGCTAAGTTTGGCAGCCCATTCCAGATCGGTTTCGTTACCCGGAAAGTGCTTGAGGAAGTCTGCGCGCGGCATGCCGGCATCGCGGATGCACAGCTGCATGATGGCGCGCTCCTGGGCGCGAACCTGCATCAGGGTGTCACGAATCTGTTCGATCAGGGCTTCATAAACTTTGGGGGCCAACTTTATAGGCATGAACAGCGTGCCCAGAGTATCCAGCGCTGTGGTTACACTTTTGGTGTTGCGTTTGTAGCGCGCCAGCAGCTTTTGGGTGGCAACCAGCTGTTCTTCAATCGCACCGAAGCGTTGTTTGGCCAGCTCGGGGTCTGGACCGCCATCGGTGGTTTCTTCCTCTTCTTCGTCGGCGCTTTCTTCTTCGGCGTCTTCGTCCTCGTCATCACTGTCTGCTTTTTTGTCAGCAGAATCAGCAGCAGGCTGTGCTTCCGGCTTGGTGGCAGGCTCGGGAATGCTGTCGTCGGGATCAATATAGCCGTTGAAAATGTCGGTTAGGCGGCCACCTTCTTCGATCAGGCGGTTGAACTCGGCGAGTACACCATCAACGCTGCCAGGGAAGTGGGCAATGGCGTGCATGACATCACGTATGCCTTCTTCGATACGTTTGGCGATTTCGATTTCGCCTTCACGGGTCAGCAGGTCGACCGTACCCATCTCGCGCATGTACATGCGGACAGGGTCGGTGGTGCGGCCAATATCGGTTTCAACGGCGGCAAGGGCTGCTGCTGCTTCTTCGGCGGCGGCTTCGTCCGTGTCGGCTGCTTCTTCAGCCATCAGCAGGGCATCGGCATCGGGAGCAGTCTCAAAGACGTTGATCCCCATGTCGTTGATCATGCCAATAATGTCTTCAACCTGTTCCGGATCGGAAATATCTTCCGGCAGATGGTCGTTGACTTCGGCGTACGTCAGGTAACCCTGCTCACGCCCGAGGGCGATCAGTTCTTTTAAACGGGATTGCTGTTGTGCTGTAGCGGACATATTACCCTATCCAAAAAACGTGGCCTGGGCTGGCGAAAAGACAAGCTGGGCATTATAGGCGATGCCGGTCACTGTTGGCCAGTTACCAGAGGCTTGCGGTGTTTTTGTGCAAGCAGGTGATTGAGTTGTTGTTTCTCGCTGTCATCCAGACGGCGGCTTTTTGATAACTCAAGAAGCCGGGCCAGCTTTTTCTCACGCTGGCGACCGGATAGACAAGTTATGGTGTCAATAAACTGTTGTTCAAGGTTGTCATGCTCAATGAGCCATTCTTTTTCGGCCAGGGCGCGTAGCAGATCACCCTGATCGGTACCGTGCCAGCGTGCGATCAGTTGCAGTGGTGCGGGTTGTGGCGTTTTCTGTAACGCTTCAAGCAATGAGACGAGCAATTGGGCGTGTAAGTCATCTTCTGCGGCCAAATTACTTGCAGTTTCGACCTTGAAGGCCAGTTGTGGCTGGTGCAACAGGCTGCGGATGGCCACCAGATGTGGCGTTTCCACTTGTTGTCCGGCGCGTACTTCTATCCGCCGCGGTCTGCGGGTGGCAGGCGTGTGAGGGCGGGACTGGGGCGCATAATCATAATCGTATGCGCCGCTGTCCTGATAGTGGCTGTCCGGAAAGTCCGGAGCGGACGGTTGTGATGCGGCTGGTGTGTGTGCTGCAGGTTGTGCTCTGGGGATGGGCTTTTCGCTTTGGCCCAGGCCCAGCCCTGTTAGCTGTAGCAGCTGACGCTCCATCAGCTTTTGCAGGTTGTGGCCGGGGATGCGCTCGATCAGCGGACTGGCCAGAGTGGCTAGATGTGCCTTGCCTTCCAGACTGTCCAGATCCAGCTCTTCAGCCAGGTGGCGGAAGAAGTAGTCGGTCAGGGAAACACTTTGACCGCTGATGCGAGCCCTGAACGCTTCAGGGCCTTCGCTGCGTACCAAATCATCCGGGTCGCTACCGTCAGGCAGAAACAGAAAGCGGGCGCTGATGCCGTCCTTCATGTGTTCTACGGTGGCTTCCAGCGCACGCCAGGCTGCTTTGCGTCCGGCATTGTCGCCGTCAAAGCAGAATGTAATGCTCGGCACAATACGCAGCAGGCGCTTGATGTGTTCCGGCGTAGTGGCGGTGCCCAGTGTGGCGACAGCGTTGCGTAAACCCTGTTGGGCCAAGGCGATGACATCCATGTAGCCTTCGACCACCAGAATATCCTGCAGTTGGCGGTTATTCTGGCGGGCCTCATACAAGCCGTACAGTTCTTGTCCCTTATGGAATACGGGAGTTTCCGGCGAGTTTAGATATTTGGGTTTGTCATCGCCGAGTACGCGGCCACCAAAGCCGATGATCCGGCCACGGCTGTCGCGAATCGGAAAAATGATACGGTCGCGAAAGCGGTCATAGCGGCGGCCGGTATCCGGGTTTTCCGCCAGCAAACCGGCTTCCAGCAGATGCTTTTCTTTTAGGCTGTCACCGCCAAGCTCACGTTGCAGGTTGTCCCAGCCGGGTGGGGCATAACCGAGCAAAAAATCTCCAGCAATTTCTTTGCTGATGCCGCGCTTGCTCAGATACTGGATTGCGGTTTGGCGGGCCGGGTGGCTTTGCAGAGCGTTGCCATAAAAGTCACTGGCAGCCTGCAAGATGCCAAACAGTGGTGACTGTGATGGTTGGCGCGGCTGCTGTGGGCGGTTACCTTCTTCGCGTTGCACTTCAACACCGGCACGGCGGGCCAGAGTTTCTACTGCTTCGGGAAAGTCGACATGGTCATGGTCCATGACGAAGCCGATGGCGTTGCCACCTGCTCCGCAGCCGAAACAGTAATAAAACTGTTTGTCCGGGCTAACGCTAAAAGATGGGGTTTTTTCTTGGTGAAACGGACAGCAGGCGGTGTAGTTGCGCCCGGCCTTTTTTAACTGGATACGCTCGCCTACCACTTCGACCAAGTCGACGCGGTTAAGCAAGTCGTCAATAAATCCCTGGGGAATCAGTCCAGCCATTGTCCGTTTTCCGTGGTGTCACTTGAAGGAGGTCTATTTTTGCAGTTGCAGGGTACAGTCTTCGCCAGGTGGCACAGTGGCCCTGAAAAGTATTGTTGATGGTGCAGTGGAGCGTTGTTTCTTTTGGCGTGCTCAAGGGTGTTTGCACTGTCTGTTAAGTGTTTGCCGGTACTGCGGATTCGCTTATGGCCGGGCAGCAGTGTCAGTCAAACACAATACCTTGAAGCGCAAAAACCCGGAACAAGTCCGGGTCTTCTGGCGGCGAAAGTCTGTCAATTAATACAGACGCTCGCGGCGACGTTGTTCGCGTTGCACTTTCTTGGCGTGACGCTTAACGGCAGCTGCCGCTTTGCGCTTACGCTCTGCAGTAGGCTTTTCGTAAAATTCGCGACTGCGCACTTCAGAAAGTACACCGGCTTTTTCGCAGGCGCGTTTGAAGCGACGCAGGGCAACGTCAAATGGTTCGTTGTCTTTCAGTTTGACAGCTGGCATTCAATTCGTACCTTCATCGAGGACCGGTGATTGATGTGTATGCGTTTCTCCTGGGGGAGTCTGCACTGCACATCGCGTATTAAGGGTTGCGGATTATAGACACTTTGCAAATGAAATGCAAAGTGACCAGTGAAATATGTTTTTCCATGCTGGAGAAACAGGCTATAACGTCGGCCCGCGCAGCTCGCTGACTTGCTCGAACAGGTGTTGTGGGCTGGCCAGTTCGGGAGCTATTGGCTCACCAATGCTGAGCACGACGGAAGAGAACATACCACGCCGGAACGGTTTGCACATGGCTTTGCCTTCAATGCGTGAAAAGAAGCTGCCCCATAAGCCGGACAACCCCATGGGGATTACCGGTACCGGGTTGTTGTGCAAAATACGGGTGACACCAGGCCGGAAAGGCTGCATCTGGCCGTCACGGGTGATTGCTCCTTCAGGGAAAATGCCGACCAGCTCGCCGTTGGCCAGCGCTTGCTCAATGCGAATAAACGCCTGCTCCAGCCGTTCCGGATCTTCTTTGGCCGGAGCAATCGGAATGGCTCCGCTGTGACGAAAGATAAAACCCAGCAGCGGGTTTTTGAAAATACGGTGGTCCATGACAAAACGGATGGGTCTGGGTGTGGCCCCCATCAGAATCACCGCATCGGCAAAGCTGACATGGTTGGCCACAATCAGAGCCGCGCCATCGTGTGGAATGTGGTCGGTGCCGCTAATACGGAGCCGGTACAGGGTTTTCACCAGCAGCCAGGCAAGGAAGCGGATAAAAAACTCTGGCACCAGACTGTAGATATAAATGGCTACAGCGGCATTACATAGAGCGGCCACGGCAAACAGTGCGGGAATCGACAGCCCGGCTGCCAGTCCGGCAATCGCCAGCAAGGCACCTGCGACCATAAACAAGGCGTTGAGGATGTTGTTGGCGGCAATAATCCGCGCCCGCTGTTCTTCGGCGCTGCGAAACTGCACCAGTGCATACAGAGGAACAATGAAGAAACCGCCAAACAGGCCCAGCATCAGCAAATCCAGCATTACGCGCCAGATCGGCCAGTGACTTAATAAAAACAGTAACGAATGTGCTTGCTCACCAGCCAACGCGCCGGGAGCGGCAAAAAACAGATCGAGACCAAACAGCGTCAAGCCGATCGAGCCCAGAGGTACCAGGCCGATCTCGACCTGGCGGCTGGTCAAACGCTCACACAGCAGCGAACCGGTGCCCACACCAAGAGTAAATACAGCCAGCAACAGTGTGACCATGCTTTCACTGCCGCCCAGCACTTGCTGGGTAAAGGCCGGCAGTTGGGCCAAAAACAGTGCGCCATACAGCCAGAACCATGAAATGCCGAGAATGGATAGAAACACCGAGCGGTCCTGTCGGGCATAGCCAATGGTTTTTGTTGTTGCGGTAAATAAGTTGAACTGTAGCTTCAGGTCAGCGGCGGGAGCCGGGGTGCGGGGTATTTTTAGACTGCTGATCAGCCCGGCCAGAGCAACCAGCACACCAGCACCGGCAATCCAGGCGGGATCAGGCAGATAGCCGGCCAGTACGCCACCGGTCAGGGTACCGAGCAAAATTGAGACAAAAGTACCGGCTTCAATCAGGGCGTTGCCGCCAAGCAGCTCACTTTGTTTCAGGTGCTGGGGTAGCAGAGCATATTTGATGGGGCCAAACAGGGTTGACTGCAAACCGAGCAAAAACAGGGCACCGAGCAAAATATACAGACTATGTTCGATAAAGCCCCAAAGCGCGACCAGCATGATCAGCACTTCCAGCAATTTGGTAAAACGGGCCAGCAGGGCCTTGTCGTATTTATCAGCCAATTGTCCAGCGGTGGCGGAAAACAGAAAAAATGGCAGGATAAAAATGGCCGCAGCCAGATTGGCCAACACGCCTGCAGACAGGTCGCTCCACTGTGCTGTGTGAAAAGTCAACAGCACCACCAGCGCATTTTTGAACAGATTGTCGTTGAA
>CAZBXG010000051.1:6577-8116 GCA_964495925.1 uncultured Thiopseudomonas sp. | reverse complement strand
GGCTGGATGCTCTGGCCACCGATTCCGTTCAGCTACGACAGCATCAATTACGAGCTGGAAGTGCCCGCACCTGCTCCACCCTCGGCAGCCAACTGGCTCGGCACCGACGATCAGGGGCGTGATGTACTGGCCCGGGTTATCTACGGCCTGCGTATTTCAGTGTTATTTGCCCTGACACTGACCTTGTGCAGCTCTGTGCTGGGCGTGGTTGCCGGTGCCCTGCAAGGCTTCTATGGCGGCTGGGTCGATCTGGTTGGCCAGCGCTTTCTGGAAATCTGGTCAGGCCTGCCGGTACTCTACCTGCTGATTATTATGGCCAGCTTTATCCAGCCCAACTTTTGGTGGTTGCTGGGCATCATGCTGTTATTTTCCTGGATGAGCCTGGTTGATCTGGTTCGTGCCGAATTTCTACGTGGCCGCAATCTGGAATATGTACGCGCTGCCCGTGCCCTGGGCATGCGCGACAGTGCCATCATGTTCCGCCACATTTTGCCCAACGCCATGGTCTCCACCATGACCTATATGCCCTTTATCATCACCGGCGCAATCGGCACCCTGACCGCGCTGGACTTTCTCGGTTTCGGCCTGCCGCCCGGCTCGCCTTCACTGGGCGAGCTGGTGGCGCAAGGAAAATCCAATCTGCAAGCGCCCTGGCTCGGCATAAGCGCCTTCGCGGTACTCGCCCTGCTATTGAGTTTGCTGGTCTTTATCGGGGAGGCAGCACGTGATGCATTCGACCCCAGAAAGTAAGCCACTGCTGGCAGTTAAAGGGCTGGCGGTAGAGTTTGTCACCGCTGCCGGCCAGACCCGAGCCGTTCACTCGGTCAGTTTTACTCTGGAGCGCGGCAAAACACTGGCGCTGGTGGGTGAAAGCGGCTCGGGCAAATCAGTTACCGCCCACAGCATTTTGCGTCTGCTGCCAGCCACGGCCCGCCACCCAGCCGGCCAGATCCTCCATGGTGATACTGACTTGTTGCAGGCCAGTGAGCGACAAATGCGCGATATTCGCGGCAACCGCATTGCAATGATTTTTCAGGAACCCATGAGTGCGCTGAACCCGCTGCACACCGTCGGCAAACAAATTAGTGAAGTGTTGCAGCAGCATAAGGGCATGCACAAACAGCAGGCTGGACAGCGCGCCCTGGAGCTGCTGCAACTGGTGGAAATTCACGAGCCGGAAAAGCGTTTACGTGCTTACCCGCACCAGCTATCCGGTGGACAACGTCAGCGGGTGATGATTGCCATGGCACTGGCCAACGAGCCGGAAATTCTGATTGCCGATGAGCCAACCACGGCGCTGGATGTCACCGTCCAGCAAACCATTCTGGCTTTGCTGAAAAAACTGCAACAACAAATGGGCATGGCCATTTTACTGATCAGCCACGACCTGAATATGGTCCGCCGCATTGCCGACCAGGTGTGTGTGATGCAAAACGGTCACGGCGTGGAAAACCAGCCTTGCGCCGAACTGTTTGCCAACCCGCAGCATCCCTATACCCGTGCCCTGCTCGCAGCCGAACCGCAAGGTGGCCCGGCTGC
>CAZBXG010000051.1:0-6477 GCA_964495925.1 uncultured Thiopseudomonas sp. | reverse complement strand
CAACTAAATCAAGGGGAAAACCATGGGTTTCATGAAAGGAAAGAAAGTTCTGATTGTCGGTGTGGCCAGCAAGCTGTCCATCGCGTCAGGCATTGCCGAGGCCATGCACCGCGAAGGCGCTGAGCTGGCGTTCACCTACCAGAATGAAAAACTCAAAGGCCGCGTTGAAGGCTTTGCCGAACAATGGGGCTCCAGTGCCGAGTTGTGCTTTCCATGTGATGTTACCAGCGATGAAGATATCGCCAATGTCTTTACCGAGCTGGCTAAAAAGTGGGACGGTCTGGACTGTATCGTGCACTCCGTAGGCTTTGCTCCCGGCGATCAGCTGGATGGTAACTTTGTTGATGTCACCACCCGTGAAGGCTTCAAAATCGCCCACGACATCAGCGCTTACAGCTTCATAGCCCTGGCCAAAGCCGGTAAGGAAATGATGAAAGGCCGCAACGGTAGCCTGCTGACCCTGACCTATCTCGGTTCGGTACGCACCATGCCCAACTACAACGTCATGGGCCTGGCCAAAGCCAGCCTAGAAGCCGGTGTTCGCTACCTGGCCGCCAGCATGGGTCCCGAAGGCACTCGCGTCAACGCGGTATCAGCAGGTCCAATCCGCACGCTGGCTGCCTCCGGCATCAAGAACTTCCGCAAGATGCTCAGTGCCAACGAAGCGCAAACTCCACTGCGCCGTAACGTGACCATTGAAGAAGTCGGCAACGCCGGTGCTTTCCTCTGCTCTGATCTGGCCTCCGGCATCAGCGGCGAAATCCTTTATGTCGACGGCGGCTTCAACACCACTGCCATGGGTGCCATCGAAGAAGAGTAAGCTTTACTTTCTTCAAGGCATAAAAAAACCGCAGCTCATTAAAATGGGCTGCGGTTTTTTATTGGCTGGCAGATCAGTAGCGTTCGATCTTCGCATCCAGTTCCAGCTGACGGATAAAGGCGGCAAAGTCGTCCTGCCCCTGACGAGAAGCCAGAATATCGCGCAACTCCTGCAACTGCACCGGTTCAACCGCTTCTTCCGGCGTGCTGACACCACTCAGCTGCAACACCACATAACCACCATCGGCCAGACTCAAGCCGGCATAGCCAGGCTGCCCTTCGGCAGGTCTGGGCATACGGAACACTTCGCGCAGCACCTCCGGCTCAACATTCTCCTGCATGCGGGTGGCAGCTTCAAAACGCTCCCAACCCGGCGCAGGAACAGCCTTGCCTTCACGCAAGGCAGTCAGCAGCTCTTCACCCTGCTTAAGGGTTTGTTCACTGCCTTTGTCGATACGCAGGAAGTCGGCAATATCGCCCTTCACATCGGCCAACGGCATTTGCTCCGGTCTATTGTGCTCTTTTACACGCAGCACCACGACCGTATCGGCATCCAGCTCCAGCGCCTGACTGTTGGCACCTTCTTCCAGCACCTCTTCGCTGAACGCACTCTCGATCACCTGACGGTTGGCAAACACCCCCTCGCCGCCATCACGACCAAATGCAGGACTTTCCTTGACCTCCAAACCCAGCTCATGCGCCGGCTGTTGCAAGTCGGACGACTCATAAGCGGCACTTTCCAGCTCATCCACCAGTTCAACAAACTGCTGCTCCGCCTTGCCAGTACGCAAGTCCTGTAGCAAGCTGGCGCGCATATCGGCAAATGCCGGAATATCCGCTGCCTGTACATCCAGCAGCTTGATCAGGTGCCAGCCATACTCGGTCTGTACCGGTGCGGAAACCTGATTTTTTTCCAGGGCATACAATGCCTGCTCAAACGCTGGCTCATAAATATCCGGCCCGGCGAAACCCAGATCACCACCATCGGCAGCAGAGCCTGGATCATCCGACAACTCTTTTGCCAGCACGGCAAAATCTTCGCCTTCGGCAATGCGCTTGGCTACCGCTTCGGCAGCTTCTTTTCCGCTATCGCCCTCAAACAGAATGTGTGCGGCACGGCGCTGCTCAACCAAGTTGGCAATCGCTGCTTCATAGCCAGCTTCCACTTCCTCTTCGCTAACCTCAATCCGCTCAGCCATGGCCGCTTTGCTCAGAAGGATGTAATCCAGCACCACTTGCTCTGGCGTCATAAAACGCTCCAGATTGGCTTGGTAGTAGGCTTCGATTTCGCTATCGCTGATTTCAATGGCATCGAGCTCAGGGCTAAAGCGGACAACGGAGAAGTCGCGAATCTGGCGTTCCAGCCGGGCAAAAGCTTCAGCTTCCTGCTCGGTCACAAACGCGCTATTGATAATGCTCGTTTGCAGTTGTGACAACAGGATGTCCTGTTCCAGCATCTGGCGGAACTGCATGCGGCCGTAGCCCATCTGACGCAATACCTGATCAAAACGCTGGGCGTCAAACTGTCCGTCCTGCTGAAAGTCGGGGAATTGCAAAATAAAGCTGTCAACCGCTGCCGTAGTACTGACCAGTCCGGCATCTGCAGCCGCCTGCAACAACAGCTTGCGGCCAATCAGGCTTTTCAGGGCCATTTCACTTAGCAGCTTGTCATCCAGTGCGCTCATGTCAAAGTCGGCACCAAACTGCTGGGCCAGCTGGCGCTGCTGGATACTTTTTTCCTGGGCCAGCTGATCCAGGGTAATTTCTTCACCGTTGACCTTGGCCGCATTATTGCTATTGCTGGCCGAACTCATAATCGCCTCAAAGCCGGTAAACGACAGAAGCACTACGATCAGGCCGACAATGACCTTGGAGATCCAGCTGGTGGAGCGGTCCCTGATATTTTGCAGCATATATCCTCCGGAACAAGCCGCTATAAACGTACAAAAAACAAAGGCGCACCATCAGATGCGCCTTTGTTTATCGATTGACCTGATATGGGGTCAAACTACAGCCGACACCTGACTCAGGCGTTGACTGCATCTTTCAGCGCCTTGCCGGGCTTGAAGCCAGGAACCTTGGCCGCTGGAATCTCGATGGCTTTACCAGTCTGCGGGTTGCGGCCGGTACGGGCAGCACGATCCTTGACGGCAAAAGTACCAAAGCCTACCAACACAACTGAGTCACCTTCTTTCAGGGCTTCGGTTACTGTCTCCAGTACCGCGTCCAGCGCACGGCCAGCAGCAGCTTTGGGCAGGTCAGCAGCAGCCGCTACTTTTTCAATCAGTTCTGATTTGTTCACTCGTAAATCCCCTTGTGGTTTCAAACGTAGAGTCGTGTTGATGGTTGTGCAAGATAATGAGTTGTTTACCTTCCGTCAACACTTCAAGCCTGCTTTACATGCAAACTTGATATAAACCTCGCAATTCAAGCGGTCAGTGCGTCCGGTGACGCTCTTCTGATGGCTCTTTTTTGGCTTGCTCGCTCTGTAGCAACAATTCGACTTCAGCATCAGCCAGTGGCTCGGGGGCGTATTGTAGAGCGATTGCCAACACTTCATCAATCCATTTAACCGAACGTATATCAAGGTCAGCCTTAATATTGTCGGGAATCTCCTTCAGGTCCGCCTTGTTTTCTTCAGGAATCACTACGGTTTTGATACCACCACGATGTGCGGCCAACAGCTTCTCCTTGAGTCCGCCAATCGCCAGCACCTCGCCACGCAGAGTAATTTCCCCTGTCATGGCCACATCGGCGCGCACCGGTATCTTGGTCAGGGATGACACCAGCGCGGTACACAGGCCAATACCGGCGCTCGGGCCATCTTTGGGCGTGGCACCTTCAGGCATGTGAATATGCACATCGGTTTTCTCGTAGAAGTTCGGCACAATACCCAGTGCCTGGGCACGGCTACGCACCACCGTCATTGCGGCAGTCATCGACTCGGCCATCACGTCACCAAGTGAGCCAGTCTTGATCAGTTGCCCTTTGCCCGGCATGGTAGCGGTTTCAATAGTCAGCAGCTCACCACCCACCTGGGTCCAGGCCAAACCGGTCACCTGACCAATCTGGTTCTCGGTTTCTGCCAGACCATAGCGAAATTTGCGGATACCCAGCAGGTCTTCCAGCATTTCCGGGGTCACTTCCAGTTTGATGTTCTTGTTGTCAACATGCTGCTTGACCACCTTACGGCATACTTTGGCGATTTGACGCTCAAGCCCGCGCACACCGGCCTCTCGTGTGTAATAACGCACGATATCCAGTGTCGCCGCTTCAGTCAGAACCATTTCCTGCTCTTTCAGGCCATTGGCCTTGCGCTGCTTGGGTATCAGGTATTTCTCGGCAATTTTCAGCTTTTCATCTTCGGTATAACCGGGGATGCGGATGACTTCCATCCGGTCCAGCAGCGGGCCGGGAATATTCATCGAGTTGGCAGTACAGACAAACATGATGTCCGACAGATCGTAATCCACTTCCAGATAATGGTCGTTGAAGCTGTGGTTTTGCTCGGGATCGAGCACTTCCAGCAGCGCCGAAGCGGGATCGCCACGCATGTCGCTGGCCATCTTGTCGATTTCATCGAACAGAAACAACGGGTTGCGTACACCGACTTTGCTCAGGCGCTGAATCAGACGACCCGGCATCGAACCAATGTAGGTGCGGCGGTGACCACGAATTTCTGCCTCGTCACGTACACCACCCAGCGCCATGCGTACATACTTGCGGTTGGTGGAGCGGGCAATCGACTCTGCCAGCGAGGTTTTACCCACACCGGGCGGCCCAACCAGACACAAAATCGGCCCTTTCAGTTTGCGCACGCGCTTTTGTACTGCCAGATACTCCAGAATGCGCTCTTTGACTTCTTCCAGGCCGTAATGGTCGGCATCCAGCACTTCTTCTGCCTTGTCCAGGTCCAGACGCACACGGGTTTTCTTGTGCCAGGGCACATTTACCATCCAGTCCAGATAGGTGCGTACTACGGTAGCCTCAGCCGACATCGGCGACATTTGCTGCAGTTTTTTCAACTCGGCAGTGGCTTTCTCTAGCGCTTCCTGCGGCATCTGTGCTTCGTTGATGCGCTTACGCAGGGCTTCGACTTCGTTATGCCCTTCTTCGTCCTCACCCAGCTCTTTCTGGATGGCTTTCATCTGCTCGTTCAGATAGTAATCACGCTGGCTGCGCTCCATCTGCTTTTTCACCCGGCCACGAATGCGCTTTTCCATACGCTGCAGGTCAAGTTCGGCATCCAGAAACTCCATCAGCTTCTCGGTGCGGGGTACAATTTCATCCAGCTCAAGAATTTCCTGTTTCTGCTCCAGCTTCAAGCTCATCTGGGCAGCAATCAGGTCGGACAAGCGGGCAACTTCTTCGACGTCGGCCAGGCTGCTAACAAATTCAGCCGGCACTTTTCTGCCTTGCTTGGCATATTCGTCAAACTGATCAAGCAACACGCGGCGCAATACGGTATTTTCTACTTCGGCCAGAACAGTCGGCTCTGCATCCACCTCCGCCTGCACCTGCCAGTAGCCATTGTCTTCACCCAAACTGGCGTGAATGCGACCACGGAACTTGCCCTCGGCCAGCACCTTGACTGTGCCGTCAGGCAGCTTCAGCAGCTGCAGGATACTGGCAACCGTACCATGACCATGTACAGCATCCAGATCCGGATCGTCATCAGCCGGGCTCTTTTGTGCCACCAGCAAAATCTGTTTGTCTTCGAGCATGGCGGCTTCCAGCGCCTTGATTGACTTGGGTCGCCCGACAAACAAGGGAATGACCATATGTGGATAAACCACCACATCGCGCAATGGCAACAGGGGCAATTCAATCATTGTTTTCATAAACATACTCACCAAAGGTACTCGCCGCAAAATTAAGCTTTGCCCAGTTATGGGGGCAATCGACGCAATTGCAAGATGCAGGATGCTTGTCTCTACCAGCATTTACACGCCAGCATCTAAACGAACAGCCTGTATCCGGCAGTTATTTACCGGACAACAAACGACCCTCAGAACGACAAAAAGGGCCTTGCGGCCCTTTTTTGGTCATCCGAAATCAGGACTCGGATGAAACCTTGGGCAGCTCGTCCGCGCTGTGCACCAGCAACGGCTTGGATTCACCCTTGATCACGCTCTCGTCAATCACCACTTTGCTGACGTTGTCGGCAGAGGGGATCTCGAACATGGTGTCGAGCAGGGTTTCTTCCAGAATCGAGCGCAGACCACGGGCACCGGTTTTACGCTCCAGCGCACGCTTGGCTACCGCCTGCAACGCATCCGGACGGAACTCCAGCTCCACATCTTCCATCTCGAACAACTTGGCATATTGCTTGATCAAAGCGTTACGCGGCTCGCTGAGAATGCGCACCAGCGCGTCTTCGTCAAGCTCTTCCAGAGTCGCAATCACCGGCAAGCGGCCAATCAGCTCGGGAATCAGGCCAAACTTGACCAGATCATCCGGCTCAACCTGTAACAGCGTTTCACCAATTTTTGCTTCCTGTTCCTTGCTGCGTACCTCGGCACCAAAGCCGATGCCACCCTTCTCGGAACGGGCCTGAATGATTTTCTCCAGACCGGCAAACGCACCACCACAGATGAAGAGGATATTGGAGGTATCAACCTGCAAGAACTCCTGCTGCGGATGCTTGCGCCCACCCTG
>CAZBXG010000050.1:0-8968 GCA_964495925.1 uncultured Thiopseudomonas sp. | reverse complement strand
GGCTATATTGGTTCGCACACTTGTGTGGAGCTGCTGGAGGCTGGGTACCGAGTGCTGGTGTTGGACAACCTGTCCAACTCGTCGCCGGAATCGTTGCGCCGTGTGCAGCAGATCACCGGCAAAACACCCGAGTTTGTCGAAGGGGATATTCGTTCGCTGTCGGATCTGCAGGACGTGTTTGCCCGTTTCCAGATCAGTGCGGTTGTACACTTTGCCGGTCTAAAGGCCGTGGGCGAGTCGGTCAGCATGCCGCTGCACTATTATCAAAATAATGTTGCCGGCACCCTGAACCTGCTGCAGGTGATGGAGGCCCATGACTGTCGTCGACTGGTGTTCAGTTCTTCCGCTACTGTGTATGGCGACCCAGCTTCTGTGCCGATTGTTGAAGACTTTCCGCTGTCGGCAACCAATCCGTATGGCCGCTCCAAGCTGATTATTGAAGACATGCTGCGCGATTTATATCGTGCAGACAAACGCTGGTCGCTGGCGCTGCTGCGCTACTTTAATCCGGTAGGAGCGCATGTATCCGGTCTGATTGGTGAGGATCCGCGTGGTATTCCCAACAATCTGATGCCTTATATCACTCAGGTCGCAGTCGGTCAGCGTGAGTGCCTGCAGGTGTTTGGCGGCGACTATCCGACCCCTGATGGTACAGGCGTGCGCGACTATATTCATGTGGTGGATTTGGCCAAGGGGCATATCAAGGCGTTGCAGGCACTGGATGCACCACGTTTGCTGACGGTTAATCTGGGTACAGGACAGGGCTATTCGGTCCTGGAAATGGCTGCGGCGCTGGCCAAAGCGTCGGGACGCGAGATACCGCACCAGATTGTTGCACGCAGGCCGGGTGATGTAGCCCAGTGTTATGCCGATCCGGCACTGGCGCTGGAGTTGCTGGGCTGGCGTGCAGAGCTTGATCTGACCCGTATGTGCGAGGACAGCTGGCGCTGGCAAAGCCAGAACCCCCAAGGGTATGGAGTTTAGTTTTTACGCTTGGCAGGGTGCACTGCCTTGCTTACAACAAGAGCGGATGATTTCTTCAAGGCAGCTGTGTGCAAAGTGGTTGTTACAGCTCCCGCTGTTTTGGTGAATACGGCGGGAGCTGATCCTTATAAGTCTTGTTCGGCCATTTCACGCAAGTAACGGAACAGCTTGCGGGCTGCAGTAGGCGGCTTTTCCCGTGCACGCTCCTGTTGGGCCTGGCGAATCAGGCCGCGCAGGTGCTGGCTGTCGATATCCGGATATTCCTGCATCAACTCTTGCAGTGCTTCGTCACCTTCATCCAACAGGCGATCACGCCAGCGCTCCAGCTGGTGGAAGCGGTTGTTGTATTCACGGGAGGTGCTGTCAAAATTGTCCAGTACCTGCTGAATGGCATCAATGTCATGGCCGCGCAGCAGTTTGCCCAGATACTGGTTATGGCGCTTGCGGGCAATATGCCGGGTATGGCGGGCGCTTTCCTCCAGCGCTTTACGCAAGGCGTCATTGAGTGGCAGACGGTTCAAAATATCCGGTTTGAGTTCGGCCAGACGGGCGCCCAGATCTTGCAGGGCCAGAAACTCGCGCTTGATCTGCGATTTGCTTTTTTCTTCGTTGAGGTCGTCTTCAAGATATTCGGACATGCTGTTTCCTGTAGGTGAGCAGACGGTATGCTGGCTACCGGCAGGCTCAGGGTGTTCATGCAGAGCGGGGTTGTGCCCGGTTAACGGGTTGCTATGCCTGCGGGTTTTCACGCCGTGAGCCGGGAATTCTGGTAGTCTTTCCCGTTATTTTCTTTGTGGTGGAGTATACAGCATGAACGGCATTGAGCAGTCCGGTCCGGCAGCGATTCCCGCTTTACAGGCGCAGGTTGAACAAATTTTGGCCGAGGCCAGGCGCCAGGGTGCCAGTGCCTGTGAGGTTGCGGTAAGCCGACAGGATGGATTGACTGCCAGTGTGCGCCAGCGGGAAGTCGAGTCGGTTGAATTTATCCGCGATCAGGGTTTTTCCATCACTGTTTATTGCGGACAGCGCAAGGGTTCAGCCAGTACTACGGTCATGGGTGATGCTGCTGTGCGTGAAGCGGTCGCCGCAGCTGTCGCGATTGCCAAACATACGTCGGAAGATGAGTGCGCCGGTTTGGCTGATGCTGGGCTGATGGCCAGAGCGTTTCCAGACCTGGATGTGTGGCATCCATGGGACCTGTCGCCGGAGCAGGCGGTTGCGCTGGCGCTGGAATGTGAAGAGGCCGCGTTTGCAGCCGACAGCCGTATCAGTAATGCGGATGGCACCAGTGTTGATACCAGTCGTGGTTGCACGGTCTATGGCAACAGCCACGGCTTTCTGGGCGGTTATGCCGGCACGGCGCATAGCATCAGTTGTGTGATGATCGCCGGCGAGGGCGAGCAGATGCAGCGTGACTATTGGTATGACCATGGCCGTAGGGCTGATGCAATGGCCAGTGCGCAAAGCATTGGCCAGCGTGCTGCGTTGCGTACCGTTAGCCGACTGGGTGCGCGTCCGGTGCCAACCTGCAGTGTGCCGGTGATGTTTGCTCCCGAAGTGGCTGGCGGGCTGTTTGGCCATCTGTTGGGTGCGATCTCTGGTGGCAACCTGTATCGCAAAGCATCGTTTTTGGTCGATGCGCTGGGCGAGCCGCTGTTTCCTGACTGGTTCACTCTGGACGAGCGACCCTTGCTGAAAGGCGGGCTGGCCAGCAGCGCTTTTGATGGTGATGGTCTGGCGACCAGGGCTCAACCGTTTATCCAGGATGGTCAACTGGTCAGCTATTTGCTCAGTACTTACTCGGGTCGCAAGTTGGGCTTGCCCAGCACAGCGAACGCCGGCGGTGCACGCAACCTGTTTGTCAGCCATGGTGAGCAGGGACAGGCGGAGCTGCTCAAACAGATGGGGACAGGCTTGCTGGTCACCGAGCTGATGGGGCAGGGGCTGAACATGGTGACGGGTGATTACTCCCGTGGTGCCGGTGGCTATTGGGTGGAAAATGGCGAGATCCAGTTTCCGGTACAGGAAGTAACCATTGCCGGTAACCTGCGTGATATGTATCGCAATCTGGTAGCGATTGGCTCTGATCTGGATACCCGTGGCAGCATTCGTACCGGTTCGGTATTGCTGGAGCAGATGACCGTTGCAGGCAGCGGCGCTTAAAACAAAGGGCGGTGCGGGCAGAATGCTGCATTTCGTCGGATGTGCTGCTTTGGCCAGCTACTCAGCTGGACGCTGACATAGCCAGTGCAGATAGCGACCCAGCGGGCCAAGAGTCGGATGATTGCGATATTGCAATTCGGTTGCGACCAGCTCGTCATCGGCAATTTTGTCACGAAACCTGGGCTGCATGTAGTCATGAAAGACTCGGATACCGCTGCGCTGTTGAATCAGCCAGCCGTTGTCGCTGAGCAACCGCTCGACTTGGCGCGGATCCAGTGGTTGCTGTGGGGTCAGGCCGCCATCATCGCCGGCAAACTGTTGTTTGGCCAGTTTACGCAGATTGCCCTTGATCAGATTATGCAGTACCAGCGCGTCTTTGTTGTAAAACGCCAGCGACAGCCAGCCACCTGGCTTGACCAGACCTTGCAGACTGTCGATCAGGGCCGCTGGTTCGGCCAACCACTCCAGTACGGCATGACATAGCACCAAGTCGAAGGGTTGGGGCTGACTGGCAACCAGTTGCTGCCAGTCGCAGTGTAGAAATTCTGCAGTGACACCATTTTTATCAAAACTTTCTTTGGCTTCTTGCAGCATGGGGGCGCTTGGCTCGGCCAGGGTCAGCCGATGGCCTTGCTGCGCGAGCCACAAGGCCATGTGCCCCAGCCCGGCACCAATATCCAGAATGCGCAGAGGTTGTGCCGGCAGTACTGTCTGTAAGTCGGCTTGCAGAACGGCCAGACGAATGGTTCCCTTGTTGTTGCCATAAATTTTCTGGGCAAAGCGGACGGCCAGATCGTCAAAATGATGGTCTTGCATAGGGTTGATATGTATTGACTTGTAATTATGAGGCGGGTTTCAGAAGCCCATGCGCCACCAGCTTTTCTTTTTTTCCGGCTTGTCACTGAGCGGGCATTCGGGACGTACGCCATAGTCATCTTCTTGACAAGGCCGGATTCGGCGGCGTTCGGCTAGGCTGGTTTGGTGCAAGTGGACGGTGATGGCATCGGTTTGCAACAGGCTGGTTCCGTCAGCGTCAACTAGTTCAATTTGTACTTGGTGGCTGCCACGATCAATCTCGACAATCTGCCAGCGGGTCGAGCGGCTGGGCGGGCCGTATGCCGCGCCATCCAGTAGGGCTTGATAGCTGTGGCCGGGTAGCAGGGCAGGCTCGCTGCTGACTTCAATGTCGATTGTACGGTTCGAGTTACGCAGGGTTTCTTCAGGTTGCGGGTTCAACAAATGCAGCGCCTGATATGGCGGTGGAGCCGGAACCAGTTGCTGCTGCAGTGCTGCCGGCGGTTGCAGCTTGATCAGGCGCTGGCCGGCCGGCATGCGGTTGGTTGGTGATAATTCGACTTCCTGGCCTTGGGTTGTCGCAGGTGGGCGATCAGTGAAAACCCGTTCGCCGTTCGCATCCACATAGCTGTAAATTTGCGCCCATACGCTGTTGCTCAACAAGGCAAAGCTGAGCGCAAATACCCGCCAGATCATGGTGCGCGCCGTGCTGGTGCGTTGATGTGAGTACGCTGAATATTTACGGAGTAATTGCTGCTTTGCTGGATTACTTTTCCGTTGGCTACCACTTGCACGGCAATGCTGTGCTCGCCGCGATCAAGATTGAGTGCTTGCAGGCGGATGCTGCGTATCGCCATGCCATGAGGCTCGCCATCGACCAGCAGTTGCAACCGATGGCCGGAGCCTAAGTTGGGACGAATTTGCACCTGAAACAGCACATCGCCGTTGTTGGCGCGAATGGCTTCGTCATCAGGCAGGCGGATAATGGCCAGCTGCTGGTAAGGGGCAGCCTCTACAGCCGGCTTACTGTCTTCCGGGCTGGAAGGCGCCGGGGCGGACATCGGAGTGCTGTTGATGGCAGGCAGTTTGACCTCTTCAGCATCAACATGCAGTGGTGGCTTGTCGGTAAAAACACGATTGCCATGCTCGTCAACGTATTGATACACCTCGCTGGCCTGGGCGATGCAGGCCAGTGAGGCAAGCAGTAATAACCATGGATAACGCATGCTGAACCTCCGCCGGGCTGGCAGGTATTGCTATTGAACGGTAACAGGCCTGCAATTGCGGCCTGTTCGCGACTATTTGGCAGTCAGGCTCTGGTATTTGCCGCTGTCAGAGTCCAGAATATCATGATTGCAGTCGGCCCTGCTGTGGGCCGTTGGCCGTTTTGGAGACCCTGATGTTGAAGTCGCTCGAATTAATAGAACAACACCGCGTGAAGTGGATTGACCTTCGTTTTACCGATATTCGCGGGCAACAACATCATCTGACCATTCCCGCACGCAACCTAGACGAGGACTTCTTCGAGCAGGGTGCGATGTTTGACGGCTCTTCCATGCCGGGCTGGAAAGGTATTGAAGCGTCCGACATGCTGCTGCTGCCGGATGATGCCAGCGCTGTGCTGGACCCGTTTACCGAAGAGAAAACCCTGATTCTGGTGTGTGACGTGATTGAACCATCCACCATGCAGGGTTATGACCGTGACCCGCGTGCACTGGCGCAGCGGGCAGAAGACTATCTGAAAGCCACAGGCATTGGTGACAGCTTTTGGGTTGGGCCAGAGCCAGAGTTTTTTGTTTTTGATCAGGTGCAGTACAAGGCTGACATGTCGGGTGCGATGTTCAAGATTCATTCCGCACAAGCCGCCTGGAGCAGCGATGCAGAACTGGAAGGCGGTAACCGCGGACATCGCATTGCCGTACGTGGCGGTTACATGCCAGTAGCGCCAAATGACCCAGACCACGAAATCCGCACGGCCATGTGCAATGCGTTAGAAGAAATGGGCCAGGAAGTTGAGGTGCATCACCATGAGGTGGCCACCGCTGGGCAAAATGAAATTGGCGTCAAGTTCAATACCTTGGTAAGCAAGGCAGACGAGGTGCAAACCCTCAAGTATGTCGTGCGTAATGTGGCCGATGCCTATGGGCGGACCGCTACCTTCATGCCCAAACCGCTGCATGGTGATAACGGCTCCGGCATGCATGTGCATATGTCGATCACGGCTGATGGCAAGAATATTTTTGCTGGCGAGGGTTATTCAGGGCTGTCCGATACCGCGCTGTATTTTATTGGCGGCATCATCAAGCACGCCAAAGCGCTGAACGCACTGACCAATCCGTCAACCAACTCGTACAAGCGACTGGTACCGGGCTTTGAGGCGCCGGTCATGCTGGCCTATTCGGCGCGCAACCGTTCTGCTTCCATTCGTATTCCTTATGTAACCAGCCCGCGTGGTCGACGCATCGAAGCGCGTTTTCCCGACCCGTCAGCCAACCCCTATCTGGCCTTTGCCGCTTTGTTGATGGCCGGTCTGGACGGTATCCAGAATCGCATTCACCCAGGCGATCCGGCCGACAAGAACCTGTATGACTTGCCGCCAGAAGAGTCGCGCCATATTCCTCAGGTGTGTGGCAGCCTCAAGGAGTCGCTGGATGCGCTGGATCAGGACCGTGAGTTCCTGCTCCGTGGCGGTGTCTTTAGCAATGATTTCATTGATGCTTATATCGAGCTGAAAGCGGCAGAAGACTTGCGCGTGCGTACTTTCGTGCACCCGTTGGAATACGAGCTGTATTACAGCTGTTAAGGCATCTGATCGCCATGGAAGGCGACCAACTGTCTGCCAGTATCGAAGCTGCTATGACAGTCTGGCCAGGTTTGTACCGTATCAGTTTATTGGCCGCTGCTTCATTGCTGTTTAAGCGCGGCGGCTGTGTTGTCTGTGCGTCGGACTTTCCGGCACCTTGCATGTTTTGTCACACCCATCAGGTTCAATCGTTTTAATCATGTATTACGTCTTCCCGTTGCTGGCCGTGCTGTCATGGGCTGGCAATACCGTCATTACCAAAATGTCCGCCACCAGTATCGAGCCAACCGAAATCGGCTTTTATCGCTGGCTGCTGGCTTGGTTGCTGTTGACACCTTTTGTACTGAGACCAACCTTGCGTAACTGGTGGCGCATTCGTCCCCATTTATGGAAAATTTTCATCATGGGCACGCTGGGCATGGCGATGTTCCAGAGCCTGATGTATTTCGCTGCACAATATACCCAGGCGGCGAATATCGGCATTATTCAGGCGCTGATTCCGGCTATTTCACTGATGCTGGCCATGACTTTACTCAGGCAGCGGCTGACACTGGCAGCAGTGATTGGGGCGATCACTGCTTTTGCCGGAGTGCTGGTGGTGGTCTCCAATGGGGATTTGTGGTCTGTAGTGCAGCAAGGGGTCAATCGCGGTGATGCACTGATGGTGGTTGCGGTCTTGTCGTATGCCTTGTACAGCACGCTGCTCAAGCACTGGCAGGTCGAAATACCGGCGTTGCAGATGCTGTATCTGCAAATGTTTGCGGCGATTGTGGTGCAGTTGCCGCTGTTTGTGCTGATGCCAAAAACCGGGCTGAATCTGGAAAACATTCCGCTGGTGCTGTATGCCTGCCTGGCTGCCTCCATCATTGCTCCGCTGGCCTGGCTGCATGGCGTGCGAGTGATGGGGCCAAGCAGGATTGCCATATTTTTTAACCTGATGCCAATTCTTAGCTTGTTTGCAGCAGCACTGGCACTGGGTGAGAAAATGTATTTTTACCACTGGCTTGGTGCAGGCATTATTGTGTTCGGTGTGTATTTGGCCGAGCGCTGGAAGGGCAAGACAGTTTAGTGGTTTGTGCCAGCGGCCTGTCGGGTTGCTGGTCTCATTGGTGTGGGGCACGAGCTTTTGCCGTCATTTCTTGCATGTCGTTTGGCGGCTTGGTAGGGTTTGCGTATCACGATTCCCGCATTGCCTTAACAGTCAGGCAGACAGTGCGGGATTTTTGTTTCTGTAACAAGGCAACACAGCGAGTATAGATAAAGTTATGGCAAGTTTTGATATTCAAGGCGAGATTCACAGCATCGACGAAACCAAAACCTATGGTCAAAATGGTTTTACCAAGCGCGAGTTTGTGATCAAGCTGACAGGTGAAGGCGAGAACCCGAGCTATCCGAATTATGTTGCGCTGGAGTTCGTCAAAGACAAATGCGCCTTGCTGGACAACTATCGTCAGGGTGAAGAGGTCAAGGTCGGCTTTAACCTTGGTGGACGCTTGTGGGCAGCCCCGGGTAAACCTGAAAAATGCTTTGTCAGTCTGCAAGCCTGGCGTATTGAAAAGCTGTCTGGCGACAATGTGGAGCAGCCACCAGCCTGGGAAGACATGTCGCAGGTACCACCGCAGGATGACGACTGGCCGTTCTGAGCACAAAGACAACCACCAGTCGGGCTGACTGCAACAGTTGCCGAGAGTTGGCGTGCACCCCTCAAAAGTACAGTGGCTCATGCTGCCACCCCTGTGTGACCATCCGTGAGCGTGTGTGATTAGCTTGGTCAGTGGAGGGGTGAATGCCTGCATACATCATCGGCAACATCAGCGTAAAAAATCATGAAAAATGGGCAGAATACTGCAGCCAGGTGCCGGATACGTTGGTGCCGTTTGGCGGAGAGCTGGTTTTTCGTGGTGTCGGGGCTTTGGTATTGAGTGGCAACTACCGTCATGCTCAGGCGGTGGTTATCCGTTTTCCGAGCCCTGAGCATGTCATGCAATGGCATGACTCGGATGAGTATCAAAGGCTGGTGCCGTTACGGATGCAGGCAGCAGAGGTAGATCTGGTCAGGTTTGATGAAGGGTAGGACCATCTATCGCAGGCAGCGTTTGCTTGCACAAATAGTCCGCAAAGCTCAAAAACAAAAAAGCCGCTTCGATTAAAAGCGGCTTAAGTGTTTGATTTGATTGGTGGGCCCACACGGACTTGAACCGTGGACCAAAGGATTATGAGTCC
>CAZBXG010000049.1:7649-9262 GCA_964495925.1 uncultured Thiopseudomonas sp. | reverse complement strand
CGGCTGTGGCAAACCCTGATTTTGTCGCAATGGAACCCGCTGTTCTTGTCGCTACCACTGGAGAGCGTGATAAAAGACCATCAGGCGCAGTATTATCAGGCGCTTGAACAGGCGGATGAACAAGCCGACAGCACAGTGTTTATCCAGTTTATGCTCAGTACCATTGCCAAGACGCTGGCACAAAACGCCCCTGTAAACGTCCCTGTAAACGCCCCTCTAAAAACCGCTGCTGCCGATATTGCAGGGTTAAAAACCCCTGATGCGATTTTGCTATTACTCCAGGCCAGCCCGAAACTGACCCGCCAGCAGTTGGCCGAAATGATAGGCAAAGACATCCGCACCATAGGCCGTGCCATTAGCAGGCTGCAGCAAGACAACCAGCTAAAACGTATCGGCCCTGACAAAACCGGATACTGGGAAGTACAAGAACAATGACCACCTGTACCAGCGAAGCGCAGTTTGAACAGGCACTGATTAACGAGCTACAAAACAAGGGCTGGGACAGCCAGGTGCTGAAAAAACCCGACCGAAGCCGATCTGCTGAAAAACTGGGCCCAGACTCTGTTTCAAAATAACCTTGGCATCGACCGCCTGAACAATGTGCCGCTGACCGACAGCGAAACGCAGCAAATCATTGAGCAAATTCAGGATCTGCGTACCCCGCTCAAGCTCAACGGTTTTATCAATGGTACAGCCGTCGCCATTCAAAAAGAGCTGATTGAAAATGAGCGCCGTTTACGTCGCCAGCGGCAGGAAATTTTTGACGTAGAAGATGAGATTATCGAGCAGCGTGACGCGCTGATCGATACCCTGCAGCAGCGTATGCAGGAGGAAACCGAAACACAGACCTTGTTTGTGGTCAGGTGGCGGGTGGTCTAACGTCTCTTCACCCCCTGCTGTGGTGCGGCGCTAAGTGGGTCTTCCGGCCAGGGGTGCTTGGGGTATCTGCCACGCATGTCTTTGCGCACTTCGGGGTACGCGTTGCGCCAGAAGCTGTGCAGGTCGGCGGTGACGGCCAGCGGACGCTGCGCCGGTGACAGCAGGTGAATCAGTACGGGCACCTTGCCGTCGGCCACCCTGGGCGTGTGCTCCCAGCCAAACAGGGCTTGTAGTTTGGCCGCCAGTACAGGGCCGTTTTCGGCGCAATAGTCCAGCCGTACCTGCTGCCCGGTGGGGATCTGCAAACTGGCTGGTGCCAGCTGGCCCAGTTGCTGTTGTTGCGCATAGTCGAGCAGGCTGTTGAGGGCGTTATACAGGTCGAGCTTGTGCACATCGGCCCAGCGCTGCATGCCGTGCAGGAAGGGCAGCAGCCAGTCTTCCAGACTGTCCAGCAGCGCCTGTGTGGATACGTCCGGCCAGTCGTGGCCCAGCTCGCGGCGCAGCAGCGCAACCCGCGCCTGCCACTGGCGGCAGGTTTCGCTCCAGGGCAGGCTGTCCAGCCCCTTGCTGCGCACGGCCTGCAGCAATGCCTGCTGAACCTGTTCCGGTTGCGGCTTGCCGAGTTCTTTTTCACTCAGTATCAACTGACCCAGCTTGCGTACCCGGCGCAGCAGCACGGTACCGCGTTGCTCGTCCCAGCCGGCTTCTTCGCGTTCGCTGATCAGCTCCGGCAG
>CAZBXG010000049.1:6335-7549 GCA_964495925.1 uncultured Thiopseudomonas sp. | reverse complement strand
CCCGGTCGTCTTTACGCGACAGCTGCCGGGCAGCCTGGCGCACCGCATTCAGGCGGGCGCGATCCACCCGTTGCGGGTATTCGCCATGCAGCAGGCGTAGCCGGTCGTGCAGGTCGGTACCGGCCTGTGGGCCGAGCAGGTCGCGCTCGCCAAGCAGGGCGGCGATTTCGGCAGCGGTGGTGCCCAGCCCCAGCTCGCGGCCGCGCAATACCATGCGCGCCAGTCTTGGGTGGATGCCCAATTGGCGTGCTGCTTTGCCGCTCTCGGTGATGGCGCCGTTGTGATCCAGCAGCCCTAGCAATTGCAGCAGGTCCCGGGCCTGATTCCAGTGTGCCAGCGGTGGCGGGTCAATCCATGTGATTGCATCGGGTTCGCGTGCGCCCCACTGCGCCAGTTCCAGCACCAGACTGGCCAGATCGGCTTCAAGGATTTCTGGCGGGGTAAACTCGGCCAGCGCGGCCTGTTCGGCTTCGCTCCAGAGCCGGTAGCACACGCCCGGCTCGATACGTCCGGCGCGGCCCTTGCGTTGTTCGGCGGAGGCTTTGGACACCCGGGTGGTCACCAGTCGGCTCATGCCGCTGTTGGGGTTGAACACCGCGCGGCGCTGCTGGCCGCTGTCGATCACCACGCGTACGCCTTCAATGGTCAGGCTGGTTTCGGCAATGGCCGTGGCCAGCACAATCTTGCGCTGCCCGGGCGGAGCAGGCTGGATGGCGCTGTCCTGTTCGCCGGACTTGAGGTTGCCGTACAGCGGTGCCAGCACAACATCGGCGGGCAGGTTGCCGCTCAGGCGTTCGGCGACCCGGTGGATTTCGCCGGCTCCGGGCAGAAACACCAGCAACGAGCCGCTTTGTTCGCGCAGTGCGGTATGAATGCAGGCCGCCACCGCATCACTGGGAAAGCGTTCAGTGTGCGGGCGGTAGAGCACTTCGACAGGAAACGCGCGGCCCTCGCTGCTGATCACCGGCGCATCACCCAGCACTTTGGCCAGTGGTGCGGTGTCCAGCGTGGCCGACATTACCAGAATGCGCAAATCCTCACGCAATGCCTGCTGGGACTCACGCACCAGTGCCAGCCCCAGATCGGCATGCAGTGAGCGTTCGTGAAATTCGTCAAACAGCACGGCGGCATAGTCTTCCAGCATAGGATCATGCTGGATCAGCCGGGTCAGGATGCCTTCGGTGACCACTTCGATCTGCGTATCAGGGCCAATC
>CAZBXG010000049.1:0-6235 GCA_964495925.1 uncultured Thiopseudomonas sp. | reverse complement strand
TCGATGGGCAGCATGATAATCCGGGGAGAAAATGTAGCTCAGCACTATACCCAATCTGTCTGGGTTACGGAAAACCAGACATGCGGCTGTATTTTTTAAGCTCTAAGTAAAGTGTTTTTCATCAAACTGTAACCAAACTGTCACAGCTTTGTCATTGTTGGTCTTTAGTATTTTCCGCAGTTACAGCATGCGCATGTGTGCTGTGCTTTATTAAAACTAAGGGGATACTTGAATGACTGCTGTACTTGATACGCTTACACTCAAAAAGTTTTCTGCCGGACTGTCCATGACTGCATTGGCACTGGCTGTTTCCAGTCAAGCCATGGCGGAAGTAAATATTTATGGGCGTGCTCACGTTTCTGTGGATTTCTTGGATGATGGAGCCAAATATTCAAAAACCAACCTGTCCAGCAACTCGTCCCGACTGGGCTTTAAAGGCAGCCATGAAATCAGTCCAAATCTGAAAGCGTTTTTTCAGATTGAACAACAAATCAACTTTGCCACCGGCAGTGAAGACGGTGACAGTGGCAACTTTAGCACCCGCGATACTTTTGTTGGTCTGGGCGGCAATTTTGGAGCCGTACAAATGGGCCGTTTTGACAGCCCGTTCAAGGTGGCACGTGGCCCGGCCAACCTGTTTGGTGATCAGGTCGGTGACATGCGTAACCTGACGCGGGTGGGCAATGCCCGTTTTGATGAGCGTTATGACAACACATTGCAATACACCACACCGGACTATAACGGTTTCAACATGAAGCTGGCTTATTCGACCTACGAGGGGCAGTCGGCAGTGGAAAAAAATGGCAGCAGCAATGCAGGCAGTGTCTCGCTGAATTATCTGGGCGGTCCGTTTGAGGGTGCGCTGGCATACGAGACAGTTGGCAAGGACAGTGGTCGTGGCAAACGTGATGGCTTGCGTCTGGCTGCGGCTTATAAGCTGACTGACAGCTTCAAGATGGTCGGTTTTTATCAGACGGTTGATTACAAGGGTGGTGCTGCCAATGCTGCTGGTGCAGCGTTGCGTAAGCAGTTGTCGTCTGACACCTATGGACTGGGTGGCGAATACAAGATCGGCAGCAATACTGCGTTGAAAGCGATGTGGATGACGCGTGATGCTGATGATTCGGATTATGGTGCTGATATGTGGGTGGTGGGTGTCGAGCACAAACTGGACAAGGCCGTGCGCGTTTATGCCAACTATGCGGTGACTGACAATAACAAGGAGGCCAAGCTGACCCCCTGGGCACAAGCACGGAGCGCCAAACCGGGTGCTACAGAGGTAGGCAAGGAAGCGTCCGGTTTATCAGTAGGCTTACGCTATGATTTTTAATTGATGTTTGAGCTTTGCCCAAGGGTGCTAACGGTAACGTTGGCACCTTTTTTTGTTGTTGTCGTGCAACTGTTGTCTGGCATAGACAGGGGTTATTACGGATTATGAGTCGGCAGTAATTGCGAGTTGTGTTGGCAAAATTATGTGATGGTTTTGATGACGGGCTTGCTTTGCTTTTATATATGTTGGGTGGTGACCGGTGATATGTACTATTTTAAATGTTCATATATGGTTATGGTGCTTTTTAGTCATAATAAAGATTCCGAACTTGAACTTGCACCGCTGATGGTAGATATGGCGATTAAATGATGTATGGGCGGAAGAATGAGGGCGAAGAGTTGTTTGGCGTGGCTACTGAGCAGGCATGAAAAAGCCCCGGTCATAAGCCGGGGCCAGCCCTAAAAAAGGGGGCTATACCAAAGATCAGTTGGCGTTTGCTTCCGGTGTTGCCCACTGCAAAAATGCGTTACGGCTTTCAGGTGCCAACAACAACCACAGATGCTGCATGGTGGTCAGGGTGGCGTCGCTGTGGGGCAGGGATTGTTCGGCAGGGGTGTTGGATAAGCCTTTGGCACCTAGAGGCTCTACAGTGTTGGGTACGTTGTGGACGGTTCCACTGGCGCTTAATAGCGTTAACAAAGACTCGTGCTGCGGCCCGGCTTCCGTTGGGTTGCGCTCACCGGTATGTGGATTTTCTGCCCAGCCGGAAAAACCGGTTTTGGTAATCAGGGCTTCTTCCAGGTTTTTCGGGGCGATAAATTCCAGGCGCCAGGTATCACCGGCCCGGCCTTTGAGTTTGAACATGGCACTGTTGCTGCGCACCACTTCGTGCGACAGACCCCCGCCAATATCAAACACGTTTTCGTAATAGGCATTGATGCGATATTCGCCGGGCTGCAGGTATAGCAGACGGGACTGGTTACCGGTCATGCGGTTGGCAGCAGGTATGGGTTGGCCGTTGATATTGAGTATTTCCAGAGTTTGCGGCACCTCGACAACGACCAGCTGCTCTGCCGGCTGGTCATTGCCAGCATAGAGTTTGATATGAGGTTGCTGGGCACAGGCACTGACAAGCAGACCGGTAATGATGACACACAGCAGATTGCGCATGAATGGTGCTCCTGAATCATAAAATATGTGATGACCGGCCCGGTACCAATGTTGTCCGGGCTGACAGGCAACCAGCCTATGGCAAGGAGGTTGCAGTTTTATGACAGGTGCTGATTTTGTCTGAAGGTTGTGAACATTTCCCAGCCGGGAAGGATTGTTAAAAACGGAGCTGTATTTTGCATGTTGATGTGTATTTTGTGCATAAGATACCACTCTGGTTTGGAGTCAAGCGGTTTAAAATTTGCTTGGTCGATCTGGTTTTTGGACAGCCTTGCCTGATGCAGGGCGATAGCAAATACGAGGCCCTATCCTGAAATGGGATTGTAAAGGTGACATTCTATCTTGGGATATTTCGAGATCGAGATATCCATGACCAACAAGCTGTGGGACCCGCGACGCAAGGCGCTGCAAAGTACATTAAAAGCTGCCCGTCTTGAGTCCGGCATGACGCAAAAAAACCTGTCCGATTTACTGGGCAAGCCACAAAGCTATGTTTCCAAGTATGAAAGCGGTGAACGTAGGGTTGATTTCATCGAAGTACTGGAGATTTGTGAGGCGTTGCAGTGGTCGCTGGTGCAGCTGACAGACACCTATCATCAGGATTTGGCTGACAGGGAGCGGGTGGCGCTTGGCATCCGTCCGTATATGTATCAGGAAGACAGGCAGGCGCAACCCGTGACGCTGCACGATGACAGGGCAGAAAAGGACGACAAAAGCGAGTAAAAGTGTCATCCGTTCGCCTGCATAAAGCTTACCCGCATATATTGCGTCAGGTGCAAATGAGGGTATTGGCTAGCTGGCTTTGCGTGATAAAAGATTTTGCAGGGCGGCTGATAACTCCGGATAGTGCCATTCAAAGCCACTGTCAGCAGTGCGTCTGGGCTGTATGTGCTGGCCGCCGATGAGCAGGATCGACATTTCACCCAGTAACAGTTTTAGCGCCCAAGCTGGAGCTGGCAACAGGGCCGGGCGGTGCACGGTTTTTGCCAACATACGGGTGAATTCGACATTGCGTACCGGCTGTGGGCTACAGGCATTGTAAACGCCGGCACAGTTGTCATTGGTCAGCACATGAGCAAACAGGCGAACCAGATCATCAATATGAATCCAGGGCATCCATTGCTGTCCGCTGCCCAGTCTGCCACCCAGTCCCAGGCGAAACACAGGTAACAGCTTGGCCAGCATGCCGCCATCGGCAGACAGCACAGGTGCAAAACGCAGGCAGACCACCCGAGTGCCGAACTGTTGTGCCCGCATCACTTCTGCTTCCCAGTCCTGACAGAGGTGGCTGGCAAAATCTGCGGCAGGTGGTGCACTGGTTTCGTCAATGGGTTCTTCGCCACGATTGCCATACCAGCCAGTAGCCGATGCTGACAGCAGTGCGGCAGGCGGTTGCTTGCGTTGCGCCATCCAGTCAACCAGGTTGCGGGTCAGATCGATCCGGCTTTCGCGCAGTATCCTGCGGCGGTTTTGAGTCCATGGACGGTCGGCGATAGGTGCGCCGGCCAGGTTGATCACGGCATCGACCGGGTCCTTGTCGGTCAGCTCGCTCAGGGTGCCGATGCCACGGGCACCACTGCAAAGTCCAGAGACTTTGCTGGGTTGGCGACTAAGAACAATCAGCTGATAACCCTGCTGTTTGAAGTGTCGACACAAGGCACGTCCAACCAGACCGGTACCGCCAGTCAATAAAATTTGCATGGCGAATCCTCCCTTTTCCCAGTATGCGTTCAGTCATGTTGATGCAGGCTGCTACATTGTGCAAGGAGACCAAGGGGGCAGCTTGCGGGTTACAATTCTATCTGGGAGTGTTGCCAGGTCATTCGCATGGGGGCAGGCACTAAACAAAATCCCCCCACAAATGTTGCACCAGACTCAGGGCAACTACAGGCGCGGTTTCGGTACGCAACACGCGGGGGCCGAAACAGGCAGCGTGAAAACCGGCTTGTTGTGCGGCATTGACTTCGGCATCACTGAGTCCGCCTTCAGGGCCGATCAGCAGGGCGATGGATGCAGGGCGCTGATGGCTGGCCAGTGGGCTGGCATCGGGATGCAAAACCAGTTTCAGATCGGCTTCAATAGTCTGTTGCCATTTTTCCAGGGCAACCGGTGTATGGATCAGTGGGATCGAACTGCGACCGCATTGTTCGCAGGCGCTGATGGCAATTTGTTGCCAGTGCTCCAGACGCTTTTGTAGCCGGTCGGCGTTCAGCCGCACTTCACAACGCTCGCTGAACAACGGAGTGATTTCAGTTACGCCCAGTTCGGTAGCTTTCTGGATGGCCCAGTCCATACGTTCGCCACGGGACAGCACCTGACCCAAATGTACTTGCAGCGGTGAGTCAGGCTGGCCGGGCTGGCTGTTTTCCAGCTCCACCATCACGGTCTTTTTGCCCACTTCAGTCAGTACGCCGGTAAATTCCTGCCCGCTACCGTCGAACAGTTGCAGTGCATCGCCAACCTGCATGCGCAGGACACGGCTGATGTAATGAGCGCTAGACTCCGGTAGGGTGATGGAGCCAGTGGTCAGTGGCTGGGCAATGTAAAAGCGGGACAGACGCATGGATTAATCTCGGGTGCGGGTAGCGTGCACACGGTGAACGTGCAAGCCGTGGCAGTCAGGCGATAATAATCGGTGTATTGTCCGCAGGCACGGGTTAAAACACAACTGCCAGCTGCGCTGGACGTTTTTTGTACAGCAATCCTTGCCGCTTGCCAGCACTGGCGCCGAGACAGTTTTCCCAAGGTTATCCACAGCATCTTGCACGCCAAAGGTGGATATCCACAGGCCGTATTATGCTCAAGGAATTTTATCAAGATGACAGCAGAACAAACGAACAATGCTCACTGGATGCAACGTGACCTGCAGGTGCTCTGGCATCCCTGCACGCAGATGAAAGACCATGAAACCATTCCGCTGATTCCGATTCGCCGCGGTGAGGGGATTTGGCTGGAAGACTACGATGGCAAGCGGTATCTGGATGCGGTCAGTTCCTGGTGGACCAATGTGTTTGGTCACTGTAATCCGCGCATTAACGATCGTATCAAACAGCAGGTGGACCAGCTCGAACACGTGATTCTGGGCGGTTTTACCCATGCACCGGTGGTCGAGTTGTCCGAGCGGCTGGTGCAGTTGTCTCCGGCGGGGCTGGAGCGGGTGTTTTATGCCGACAATGGTTCTGCCGGCATCGAGGTGGCACTGAAAATGAGTCACCATTACTGGCGCAATGTGGGCCAACCGCAGAAAAAGCGTTTTTTGACCATTAGCAACGGCTATCACGGCGAGACATTGGGCACCATGTCAGTCAGTGACGTGGCGCTGTATACCGAAACCTATGAGGCACTGTTGCTGGACTGCCTGAAAGTGCCCAGTCCAGACTGTTATCACCGTGAGCCCGGGCAAAGCTGGGAAGAGCATAGCCGCGCCATGTTCAGCCCTATGCTGGATGCGTTGGAGCATCATCATCAGGAAATTTCCGCAGTCATTCTGGAGCCGCTGGTGCAGGGCGCAGGAGGCATGCGCATGTACCATCCTGTTTATCTGACCTTGTTGCGCGAAGCCTGTGACCGGTTTGACGTACACCTGATTGCGGATGAAATTGCTGTTGGATTTGGTCGCACCGGCAGCATGTTTGCCTGTGAGCAGGCGGGCATCACGCCGGACTTTTTGGTGTTGTCCAAGGCACTGACTGGTGGTTATTTGCCACTGGCCGCCGTGCTGACCACAGAGCAGATGTATCAGGCGTTTTATGACGACTACAGCACCATGAAGGCGTTTTTGCATTCACACACTTA
>CAZBXG010000048.1:0-9273 GCA_964495925.1 uncultured Thiopseudomonas sp. | reverse complement strand
ATACAACAGAAAGTTCGTGCAGTCCCCTGTTGCACTCGTAATGAAGATCTACCGACTTCCCCCACCAAAATAAAAACTTAAAAGCTGCCAAACATACGACTTTGCGCTTGCCTTGGGTCAAGCACTCGCAACGCCCCCCACGGCGCTTGTGCAGAGTTTCTTAAAACAATACGTAGCGGTGAGATGAGAGCCATTTAATGTCTAAGATTCCTGGTATAGAAAAAGCGGAGCTACAGGCCTTGCCGCGCATCAGTGACAGGCTGAGTTTTCTTTATCTTGAGCACTGCATTATCAATCGCTGTGATGGTGCGATTGCTGTGAGCGATCGGCGCGGCACGGTACATGTTCCAGCGGCAGTGATTGGTGTGCTACTCTTGGGACCGGGTTCAAACATTACGCATCGCGCAGTGGAACTGCTTGGTGATGCAGGTACAACGATAATCTGGGTGGGGGAGCGCGGGGTGAGGTATTATGCGCATGGGCGAGCGTTGTCGCGTTCTTCGCGTTTACTGGAGAGGCAGGCAGCGCTCGTTTCTAATGTGCGAAGTCGCATAGCTGTGGCTCGCCATATGTACCAGATGCGCTTTCCCGATGAGGATGTCTCGACACTGACAATGCAACAGCTGCGCGGACACGAAGGAGCGCGTGTGCGATCTGTGTATCGGGCGCATTCAAAGCGAACGGGCGTCGCTTGGGAGGGAAGAGAGTTTGTGTTTGGCGACATCACGGCGAGTAATGACGTCAATCGTGCTCTTAGCATTGGGAATGCCTGTTTGTACGGAGCGGTGCACAGTGTGATTGTTGCCTTGGGCTGTGCAGCGGGCTTGGGTTTTATTCATTGTGGGCATGAGCGATCATTTGTTTACGACATTGCAGATCTGTATAAAGCCGAACTTACGATACCATTGGCCTTCGATTTGGCGGCAGAGAAACCCAAAGATCTTGAAAGAGCGGTGCGCTTGTCCTTGCGGGATAAGTTTTTTGAAACAAAGTTTTTGGAAAGGGCTGCACGCGACATCAAGTCGCTTTTACAATCTGATGATTTTGAAATACACAGCCAATTCGAGACGCTCAATTTATGGGACAACAAGTGCGGTACTGTGGAAAGTAGAACAAATCATGCTGCCGATAACAAGCATCTGGATACCTTCGAGAGCTTTGATGCAGAGGGTTACGGAGAAATTTTAAAGGACGATGAATGATCGTGCTGACGCTATCAGATTGTCCGCCGTCATTGCGCGGCGATTTAACAAAATGGCTCTTTGAGGTGAACACAGGAGTCTTTGTAGGGCGGCTGTCTGCTCGCGTCCGCGATGCTTTGTGGGAGCGCGTTATCAAACACATCGAGTTTGGGCACGCAACCATGGTCTATAACTTTAAATGCGAGCAGGGTTTTGATTTTAGGGTCTACAATACCCATTGGCAGCCCATCGATTTTGATGGTTTAAAGCTGATGATGCGTCCCAAAACTCATGGCACAGGCTCTAGCAAGTCCCCTCGTTTGGGCTATAGCAACGCATCCAAGCGGCTAAAGGCCAAAAAGCACCGCCGTGTTAGCACACAAACTTTTCCGAGCGAATATGTGGTCATCGATGTTGAAACCACTGGAGTTTCGGCCGCATCTGATCATATCATTGAGCTGTCTGCCATGAGGGTGAATGGCGAACAATCGACGAGTTTTAGCACACTCATTGCGATTGAGCGAGCACTCCCCTTGAGCATTACGGCTTTAACGGGAATTACATCGAGCATGCTCCGAAACGATGGCGTCAAGCTGGAGTCAGCCTTGGCTGCGTTCATCGACTTTATTGGAGACTTGCCACTAGTTTCTCACAACGTTGCCTTTGACCTGTCCTTTCTCGAAGCAGCATGCAAACGCTGCCAACAGCCCAAGATTAGCAATTATTGCATCGACACCATGAGTATAGCAAAGCGGCAAATCGATGATTTGGACAGCTACAGTCTTGCAAGCCTCTTAGCTCACTTTGACATAACGCACGAGCGTCTGCATCGCGGGCTATCAGATTGCCTTGGCGTAAAAAAGATTTATGTCAAACTCATTGAAAACTGAATAAAAGAGTGTTATAGTCAACGTGGTTGCTGGGATCTTTTACTGTGTTCCCCGCGTTAGCGGGGGTGATCCGAGAGAAGAAAGAAGAGAGAAGAAGAAGAAGACGTGTTCCCCGCGTTAGCGGGGGTGATCCCATCAGGCGTCAGTCGTCTGGGACATTTGCATCGCCGAGGATGTGCGTGTTCCCCGCGTTAGCGGGGGTGATCCTGGGAAAGTGGAGCTTGAAGCTTGCCTTCCCCTGTGTTCCCCGCGTTAGCGGGGGTGATCCGCAGTGGCGGCAATCGTTATTATTGGGCTATCAGTGTTCCCCGCGTTAGCGGGGGTGATCCGAGCGTAAAACTCTTTCGTGAAATCTACAGATCGTGTTCCCCGCGTTAGCGGGGGTGATCCGTTAGGAAATCATATTGAGTACTTATTCCCTGAGTGTTCCCCGCGTTAGCGGGGGTGATCCGTAGCTGGCCTCCTGGCAATCGAAACGGGGACAGTGTTCCCCGCGTTAGCGGGGGTGATCCTTCCCACACCCTAGCCACACCAGCGAGCGCAAGGTGTTCCCCGCGTTAGCGGGGGTGATCCTCTGTTTTTCGGCAGTGTGCACAATGACTACATGTGTTCCCCGCGTTAGCGGGGGTGATCCTATTGGCAAGATGTCGCAATTTTCGAACGCGATGTGTTCCCCGCGTTAGCGGGGGTGATCCGTGAAACCGCGCATGTTAGGAATTATGAATTTAGTGTTCCCCGCGTTAGCGGGGGTGATCCGAAACCGACTTGTTATTGCCATTTAAAAGGCTTGTGTTCCCCGCGTTAGCGGGGGTGATCCGTTATCGCCAACGCCAACGTCGCCGCCAACATTGTGTTCCCCGCGTTAGCGGGGGTGATCCGGTATAAGGCAAGGGCAAGGGACCTTGCCAAGGGTGTTCCCCGCGTTAGCGGGGGTGATCCTACGTTGTGCTGGCGTCGTTTGGTATCGCGTTCGTGTTCCCCGCGTTAGCGGGGGTGATCCGAAGCCACGTGGCGGGGTTGGCTGCTGGCGGCGTGTTCCCCGCGTTAGCGGGGGTGATCCGTCAACAAAAGCGCCTGCCTGATTGCCCATCCAAGTGTTCCCCGCGTTAGCGGGGGTGATCCCGCGTTCGCAGCTGGTGAAGACGTCTACAAACAGTGTTCCCCGCGTTAGCGGGGGTGATCCTCTTGGCCGTCGAAAAAGCCTTTTTGGGGGATTGTGTTCCCCGCGTTAGCGGGGGTGATCCGGTATAAGGCAAGGCAAGGGTAACCTTGCCAAGCCAAGGCAAGGGCAAGGGCAAGCCAAGCCAAGCCGTGTTCCCCGCGTTAGCGGGGGTGATCCGATAGAACATGTCGGTCAAGACGTCGAACCTGGGTGTTCCCCGCGTTAGCGGGGGTGATCCCGATGAGGTTCCTAAAGGCAGGCACCCCCGCTCGTGTTCCCCGCGTTAGCGGGGGTGATCCGATATATACAGGTCCCAGCTGCGATCACCCAGTGTGTTCCCCGCGTTAGCGGGGGTGATCCGGCCGTATGCTGCTGAGAGGGAGATCGACCCTCGTGTTCCCCGCGTTAGCGGGGGTGATCCTACCAAACCCCGCATTATGCCCCAATTACCCAAGTGTTCCCCGCGTTAGCGGGGGTGATCCGCGATTTGCGAATGGATAACTTTTGCCAAATTGGTGTTCCCCGCGTTAGCGGGGGTGATCCTTGAGAAAAACGCTTGCGACTATAACAATGACAGTGTTCCCCGCGTTAGCGGGGGTGATCCGTTTTCTAGCAAAACTTTCGCATTAGGTACTAAGTGTTCCCCGCGTTAGCGGGGGTGATCCCGCGCTTTTGCGAGCGTTACTAGAGGAAAAACAGTGTTCCCCGCGTTAGCGGGGGTGATCCGTCTTATTTCGGCCCCGCGCATAATGGAAACCAGTGTTCCCCGCGTTAGCGGGGGTGATCCTTGGCGTTGTCATATGCACAATTGCGCGGAAAGCGTGTTCCCCGCGTTAGCGGGGGTGATCCGGAACATTGCCTCCCGAACGCGTAGCTCACTCGCTGCCTCACAACACGCGCCAAATAGTGTTCCCCGCGTTAGCGGGGGTGATCCCAACAACGTGTTCTTCCATACCGAAGTGTGTGCGTGTTCCCCGCGTTAGCGGGGGTGATCCGCATGCTTAAAAGCCCCCTCGCTCTTGAGCCTCGTGTTCCCCGCGTTAGCGGGGGTGATCCGATGAGTAAGACGGACAAAAGCAGCCCGCGGGTGTGTTCCCCGCGTTAGCGGGGGTGATCCGACGCGGACCTAATCGCTAAATGGTATGGCAAAGTGTTCCCCGCGTTAGCGGGGGTGATCCCAGCTTGCCGCCAGCGTTGGCCGCTATCGCGGCGTGTTCCCCGCGTTAGCGGGGGTGATCCTGATTATTTTTCGGCCTTGCGCCTCGAACTCAAGTGTTCCCCGCGTTAGCGGGGGTGATCCGGGACGGCGCGCCATTGTATTTTTCGCGGCAACGTGTTCCCCGCGTTAGCGGGGGTGATCCGGCAAGGCAACTTGCAATGCCAAGCCAAGGCAAGTGTTCCCCGCGTTAGCGGGGGTGATCCGCTAGCCGTCGCGGGCGCTCTACAGATCATTAGGTGTTCCCCGCGTTAGCGGGGGTGATCCGCATTGCAACTGCAAAAATTGCATCAACTGCTTGTGTTCCCCGCGTTAGCGGGGGTGATCCTCATGGGCGGCTTTAGCCTAGGTTTTGTAATTTGTGTTCCCCGCGTTAGCGGGGGTGATCCCGGCGCTTTCACACCTGATTTGCGTGAAGCAATGTGTTCCCCGCGTTAGCGGGGGTGATCCTACTCTGCTATCGCCCTCATCTGAGCAGCACAGGTGTTCCCCGCGTTAGCGGGGGTGATCCTACAACGGGGGGCGTAGCTGCGCCCGTGGGGGCGTGTTCCCCGCGTTAGCGGGGGTGATCCGCTTTTTGTTGGCGACATAATCGACGCCACACAGTGTTCCCCGCGTTAGCGGGGGTGATCCTAGACCGATAGACGCAAGCCTTTTCAAAACAAAGTGTTCCCCGCGTTAGCGGGGGTGATCCTTCTCTATGCACTCTTTAGCCCTCAGCCAACCTGTGTTCCCCGCGTTAGCGGGGGTGATCCGACCAGACGAAAACGGAAACGTAAACTGCACGAGTGTTCCCCGCGTTAGCGGGGGTGATCCGTTACCCAATCAAAAGCAAGAATGAACTAACAGAGGTCTTGATCGATGTAGTCCCCTCACTTGAACAAGATGAAATTCCCCTCCTTGATAATCCCACTTTTAAGTCAGCCTTTGACCAACTCAAAACATCCATTAAGAAAGCAGATCTGGACCCAATCCTATTTCGCCAGAAGACCGATTATAGGAACCTATTCAAGGGTCACATCTACACAGCCTCCGTCCATGAATATACCTTCAACCCGGACGACCGGAACGAAGACGATCAGCGCAAAGGCGACCCGAACAAGGGACGTGACACAACCCACGCAGTAGGGATCCTAATCCCCAAAGTAGAACCAATAAACCCTGATAGGAAGAGGATTAACCGTATTAATCTCGTTGTAGTAGGATCTAGAGAGAGTCGCATAGCTTACTCCCCCAGTTCTCGGACCCTATTCAAAGTGAGATAAAACCAATGCCGTACTTAGTCCTAGCCCACAATACCTATAATCACAACCCTCTCCACCCAGGAAGAAACATAGCCAGATATTTCTTCTCAAACTATGACTGCTACTCAATACTAATGTCCGACTATTCCAGTGTTCGTAGCATAGTCATCTCCCCCACCACCATAGAAAGCTTTACCCCAGCCGATCCCCAAACCCTAGAACATCAGATATTCACCTTCTCTATTGACCAGGACATGTCAATTTACCTTGACAATGAGATCCCCACTCTCCCAGGAATCCTGCCTCCCCCAGAATTCACCACCACCTATGATGTGCACCAGCTACTAAACTTAGTCTCTCAGTCACCTAGCGATTATCTGATAGTAAGACACACCTATAATCCGTCCACTGACTCAGTCACCCACTCAGAGGTGACCGTTGACCAGATCACCACTCTCTATCCACAGCATTTCCCCTTAAAAGGATCACCAAAAGATGTTTCCTCTTCCTCTTTGTCTTAGGTTGTTGTCTTATTTCATAGCAATTCCCGAGAACTTCCCTACCCAAAAGATTAGACACAAAGAGGGACATTCTTGACAATGTAGATCACTTATTAGTATATTCATGACGGGGACAGGCATAAGCCCAAAGCCCCAGTGTTCCCCGCGTTAGCGGGGGTGATCCGAATAGCAGCCATTACAGTCTTTACAGAACTCGGTGTTCCCCGCGTTAGCGGGGGTGATCCGGATTCAGAGGAAAGACGCGCCAGCCCGCGCCTAGTGTTCCCCGCGTTAGCGGGGGTGATCCGATCGGGCAACTGGGTGCGCGCCGTATCGCCAGGTGTTCCCCGCGTTAGCGGGGGTGATCCGAATAAGATCGGTTTTAGCGCTGCCCATGCCAGGAGAGCGACAGCCTTGTTTAACCAGGCCACACATACAGCTGAGGATTACCAGGAGATGTTGGAGATCTTGCAGCGGTATCCGCGGCAAGTGACAGAAATTATGCTGACCCAGGAAGGGTTACGTACGTTAGAGCAGGATGCTACGATATATTACTTTGCCACATAAACAGGAGGCACAGATGCGTATCCGTAAAGCACAGCCCACCACCCCGCAGGTGGTAACAGAAGAACAAACAAAAATCAAGATTAACAGCCCTGCAGAGTGGAACGCAGTGGTCCAGAGCATGATCGAAGACCTGCGAGACGCCGTGATACAATATAAGACCCCCGCTCTCAATGTAGGAGACGTTGATCCAGAGCTGGATCTCAGCGGCATTTTCTAACTACCCTAGCAGTGCTGGCGACACTGCTGCAGCACTCTGCGTCTAGATCAGTATCTATATAGGAGCTGGGGCAGAGTGCCCAGTGCAGAAACAAGGTAGGTGGTGTTCCCCGCGTTAGCGGGGGTGATCCGATGAGCGCTCGCCGGAACCGCCAACAGCTCTAGCAGCAGAGGATCCCGCTGCCGACGCTACCGATGCTGCTCCGGAGCCAGGAGAGGTGGGTCATAGCAGCGACACCTGGAGTGACAGTACTCCTGAGCACCCACCGCCCCAGACGCAGCACCGTGGCGCTATACTGCAGCCTGTACAGCCTGGCGAGGGTCTTCCAGGAGTCGTGTCACCGGCTGTATCTATACCCGAGATGTAACCCACGCTACTATCTAGGATACAGTGCTGGGTACGATCACCCGTACGGTCTCTAGCCATTATATGCGAAGGAGTGAACGATGAGACGTAGAAAACGTTTAGAGAATGAGCAAAAGTACTTACAAGACCTCCCAGTGTCGGAGGTGGTGGATTTTGCTGTGGACATGTTAGCGGCCTATTCCATTTTAGAGCAGGAATATGCAGAAGACGAAGCCCCTCCTGAAAACATGGCACTGTGTGCAGATGTGAAAGGGAATGAGGTAGTAGTGCTAGTGGAGGACGATGTGCTCAGCATCGACCTAGACGACGAGGAGGTCTTGGAGATCTCTTTGCAGCAAGATAAAGAGAGCGCCGCTATAGAGTTGGAGCGGGACTTAGAACTGAAGCTGGCTGAACAAGAAGAGCAAGAGCGCCGTGAGGCTGCGCAGCGCCAAGCCAGAGTTGTTGCTCAGCGTGCCCTAGAACGTAGGGCTACTCCTGAGCGACGACCAGCCACTTACACAGTATCTGAGAACTATGATGCCAAAACCACTGCAGCCAGAGCACGGTGGGCAGCGCCGGCAACAACAGTAACGCCCAGACCCAGAAATAAATACGACAGTCTGGCAGCAGCTCTACGTGAGCAGCGTAGAGCCTCCAAACGGGAGGGAGGCACAGACATGGCACTAATACTACGTAGAAGAGTAGAAGAATCCACAGTGTCACGGTTGCTACAGTGGATGGAAAATAAAGATGCAGCTATTATCACAGCTTGGCGCACTTATGCTATAGACTTTGTAGGCGGAGAGCATCCTGAGCTCCAGGCCTTGCGTCCAGCGGAGTTACCTGATGATGTGCCTAGTGAGTACATGTGGTGCGTAGCCAACAACGTGCCAGTGATACCACGTAGGACGCGGCAAGCGTTAAACCATGAACTAGTCGGCATACTACGTGGTTATGGGTACGGCGTCACTGCAGTGCGCGGGGAGTACGTGTACAAGAGTAGTCCTGAGGACACTGAAACGCTGACAGATCGTGAAAACTCCTACTTTGTGGTAAACTTGCACGACGACCCAAAGTTCAAGGAGAATATTTTGGAGCTCGGTACCTACTTCAATCAAAACTCTATTATATACAAGCCCAGCGGCGACGAAACAGCTTACGAGATTGGTACCAATGGCTATGACGAACCTGGGTATCTGAAGGAAGTGTCCTTAGGCTCTGTGGAACGTCTGCTCTCGGACAAAGACATAGACACAATAGGAGGCCGCACTAAGATCCGTGGTGGGAGCTTTTCTTTTATTAAATCTCAGGAAGGAATAAGGGAACCTTATCCCTTTAGTACCTCTAAGGAAGGGTGCAATGAACCGTGGCTCGGTTACCGACTCAGTATCAAGGACTTAGCCATGCAGTACCACAGACATCGTAGCTACTACTATGACTACATAAGACGCAAAAAAACTTAGAGCCTAAGGCTACCACACGTTCTTGAGCTAGCACTACTCTAGGGTAGTGCTATTTTCATATGTGCTCCCCGCGTTAGCGGGGGTGATCCCAGATACGTTTTGCCGAAAATTCAAAGAAAGGTGTGTTCCCCGCGTTAGCGGGGGTGATCCTATTTAAACAAAAGTCTGTGATAAAGACGCAAAAAAAGTAAAGAAATGAAGAAAATTATGTTTATTTTGACTATTGCTGTTTTTTTTATCAGTTGTTCTGATAGCAATAAAGAACAAAAATTTTTAGGTCTTAAAGGTAATCCTAAATCAATTAAAGAAATCAAATATGATGCTTTTGAAAAATTTGGAGAAGTGATTGAAGGTGATATTGACGAAGTGATTCATTATGAGTTTGATAAAACAGGAAGTATCAAAAAAATCGCTCGCTATGACGAAGATGGGAGAGTGTAAAATGATTTGTGTAAACTCCTTCGGTTGATTATCATGCTCCGAAG
>CAZBXG010000047.1:0-9808 GCA_964495925.1 uncultured Thiopseudomonas sp. | reverse complement strand
ACGCTGCCTTGCAGTGATCTTTTCTTGCCCCATCCAGGCCCCTGTTTTCCCCGTACGTCTGACCAATGCTTACACTCGGTTTTCTGTTTGTTGCATTGAACCTGTCGCCAGCAATAACTGTCATACAGTGCGTATCCCGCTCTTGCATTGGGCTATATTGGATTCGATGTCAGCAGCCGGGACCATGATCACGCTCTTTCCATCACACGAGAATCAAGCCATGGCCACATCCACCACCTCCAGACAAGGCGCTTCCTCCGACACCAGCGAGCACCTAGAGCAGGCCCGGGAGCATCTTAAAGAAGCTGCCAGTGCCAGTCAGATGGCAGCCGCTGAAGCCAAGTCTGCAGCCACTGCCGAAATGGACGAGCTGCTCGACAAGGGACGCGATGTCTTATGCAGTGCTGAAGCACTGATTCGCAAACACCCGGTCGCTGCGTTCGGTGCTGCCTTTGCCGCTGGCTGGCTCCTGTCACGTTTGGGCCGCCATAAATAATGAGCGAACAACAACCTGGCGAACCGGCCCCGCTGCCACTCGGTGAGGCCGCTAGCCGGCTATTGGCTGATGGCACTGAACTGGGCAACCAGTTATCGGCGCTGGCCTCATCCGGCGGCGAGCTATTCAAGGCCGAACTGGCTTTGTCACGCAGTGCATTGGGCCGCACCCTTCTATATGGAGCTATCGCGCTGATACTGGCCGGTTCTGCCTGGTTATGCCTGATAGCAGCCCTCGTATTCGGGCTGCATGCCCTTGGCTGCCCACCATGGGCAGCATTGCTGCTGGCAGCACTGATCTTTCTCTTTGGCAGTCTGGTTTGTGTGTTTTTACTCAAACGAGTACTGCCCGATCTAGGCTGGCCGCGCAGCATGCACCGCATTCGGCAGCTACTACAGCCTGCCGAATCGCAATCAAGGGAGGAAACATCACCATGAATTATCATCAGCGCAAGCAACGTGTGCTGCATGCCGAGCAGCAGTTATCCACCCAACTAAAGCAATCTGTCCAGCAAACGGCTGCCCTGCGCGAAACCTTTTGCTTATCCCTAAGCCCACTGCGGGTGCTGACAGCTGGCACCATCAGCGGCTTTGTCGCTGGTAAACTACGACCAGCCAGGCTGTCACGCAACATCCTGCAACATAGCCAAACCCTGATGCAGTTGCCTGCCCTGCTGCTGTCCCTCACCCCTTTGCTTGAACGGCTACAGCACAATTCACAGCAAAATCCTTCACCATCCGCTCCCTCCGAAGAAGCTGAAACCTGATCTGTTAAGTACTATTCCATGCGCTGCTCACACCTGCTGTCAAAATACTTCCGCACCTTTAGTAGCATCTGCCTCATAACAGACCGATAAGGATTGACAGCCCCTCGCTACAGGTCTTTTATATTGGTTATTGCAACACACACTGTTGCCCTTCCAAAACCACGCTGTGTCCGTTTGCCACCGCATCCGTGCCAGCATGACAAGAGGACATGCCGCTGTACTACGCCGTTGTTTTTCACTATTGCACGGGTTGCCAAAAGCCCGGCGCTGCAGGGGACAACCGCATTAATCCACAAGACCCTTCATGCTTCTTGTTCTTTTATGCCCTCCCCCGCTTACCGGCCATCATCGCAAGCCTGTCGCCCCAAGGAGTGCATCATGAGTCAATCAAATGCCAAGCTGACCCTGAACGAAACCGCCATCAAACAGGCTTCCGAACACCTGGATCACGGTGCGGTTACTCCGGGCATTCAGCCCTACGCCAAAGAAATCTGCTCTCTTCTCAATGACGCCCTAGCCACCGAGTGGGTCTGCGTACTGCGTTACCGACGTCATTACTTTACCGCCAGTGGTGTTGCCTCAACCTCGATTGCCAACGAGTTTCTAGTCCACGCCAACGAAGAAATGGCACACGCCGACCGGCTGGCCCAACGTATCGTGCAACTGGGTGGCGAGCCGCTGCTTGATCCGACAGGTCTTCAATCCCGCAGCCATGCCGATTACGACGACTCGCTGGAACTCAACTGCATGATTCGCGCCAACCTGGTCGCCGAACGCATTGCAGTGGAGATCTACCGCCAGATGATTCAGGTCATCGGTGACAAAGATCCAACCACCAGCAAGCTGTTGCAGGAAATTCTTGCCGACGAAGAAATGCATGCCGAAGAGTTATCCGCCTGGCTTGACCACGCCTGACCGACAACTTTCCTTGCCCGGTGTGGACTTGCTGCCAAGGCGACAAGTCCACCTTTCGCTACAAACTGGCCAGGCTGCATCCACTTACCGGGAGGACGCATGCAAGATTCCGTGTTTTACACCATTGGTCACTCCAGCCTTGAGCTGGATAAATTCTTGCAGCTGTTACATAACGCAAGCATTACCTGTGTAGCAGATGTACGCAGACTGCCCGGTTCCAACAAGTTTCCCCATTTTAACCAGCAGCCGTTAAAAAAAGCTTTGGCTGCGGCCGGTATCAAATACAGCTACCTGCAAGGACTGGCCGGTAGAAGAAACAAGCAAGCCATTGATCCAGATATCAACAAGGGCTGGCAACAGCAAAGCTTTCACAATTACGCCGATTATGCTCTGCTGGATGACTTCCAGAAAGATTTTGCCCTCCTGCTCCAGCTCGGCAAGCAATACCGTGTTGCCATCATGTGCGCCGAAGCTGTCTGGTGGCGCTGTCATCGCCGGATCATCAGCGACCACCTGCTTGCTGCAGGACAACAGGTTGTGCATATCATCGGCAGCAAGGTTGAAGCAGCTCAGATGACGACTTTCGCACGGATCAGAGCAGATGGTCAGGTCATCTATCCGGGCGAGTTCAGCGCCTAATTTCACCATTCCTTTATTCAGTCGGTTCTTGCGCGTATCCTTGAGAACTCAGACATAACCACAGATTTGATAATGACAATGAAGAGACTGGCCTTACTTGTCCGGCTACTGCCGTTACTCATGCTCGCTGCCTGCAGCAAGCCCGACCCGCAAACAGCTCTGGACACAGCAGCCATTGAACTGGAACAAGCCATTGCCCAGCGCCAGCCCAGAGCGGCGATGCGCCTGCTGCACGACAACTTCAGTGGCAGTCACGGCATGGATCGGCAAATGGCGCACCAGCAGATGCTGGCCCTATTTTTGCGCTACCAGAACATCGGGCTGTTGGTAGTAAATCGCAACTGCAAACTGGATAAAGGATTTTATGACCGTGGCCACTGCAACGCACAAGTTGGCGTAACAGGCGCACAGGGGCTGATCCCTGAGCGGGCCGAACTGTACCGGGTCAGTACCACCTGGCAATTACAGGGCAAAGACTGGTTGCTACTGAGCATGGAATGGGAATAGTCACCGCCTGCTATCTCAGAACTCCTCAACTCTTCCTGCTATTGTCCTTGACCAGAATATGAGCAAGCCACAACAAACCAACTCCCTGCTGCTGGGCATCGGGCTGATCCTGCTATCCGGTAGTATGCTGGCCAGCCATGATGCGATGACCAAATACCTGGCCGCAACCTACCCGGTTACCCTGATTATTTGGGTGCGCTACTCAATCCAGTCTGTGCTACTGGTACTGCTGTTCAGCCCCAAAATGGGCACACGGCTGTTTTACATGTATCGTCCGGTATTACAACTGCTGCGTGGCATGAGCCTGCTCGGTGTCAGCCTGCTGCTGATTACCGGGCTGCGCTTTATTCCACTGGCCGAGGCCACGGCTGTCATTTTTCTCGCTCCGGTGTTTGTCACTTTGCTGTCGGCATTGCTGCTACGCGAACCGGTCAGCAAAGCTCAGTGGCTGGCGATTGGCTTTGGTTTGACCGGTGTTGTACTGATTGTCCGCCCGGGCGGCGCGTTGTTTGACTGGCCTGTCCTGTTGCCGCTGGCCGCTGCCGTCTGCTTTGCCCTGTACCAGCTACTGACACGCATGCTGGCCGGCAAGGATCATCCGGTTACCAGCAACTTTTACTCTGGCCTGACCGGTACTTTGCTGCTGGCTCCAATCGGTGTCATGCAGCTGGATCAACTGCAACAAATGCCTGTTCCCGCACTAAGCATGCTGCTCGGGCTGGGCGCTCTGGCCATGGTCGCCCATATGCTGCTGACGCTGGCTTTTCGTTACGCCTCGGCGGCAGTGCTGGCACCCTTCACCTATGCCCAGATCATCAGTGCCTGTGTGGTCGGCTGGCTAGTGTTTGGGCAGTTACCGGACCACTGGGCACTGCTTGGTGTTATCGTGATTATCAGCAGTGGCATGTGGAGTGGCTGGCAACAGATGCGTAAATAATTTCCGCCACAAATAACGCTTGTTGTAAGCAAGCCTTTTCCTGTCATCCGGTAGCGGGGCTATTGCCCCTGCCGGAAAAGCTGAGTCTGTATCGGCCTCTGTAGCAGTGACCAACTGCCCGATTCAGCCATAGCGCACAAAAAATGATACCCTGCCTCTAATTTTGACGTGAGCAATCAGACACCCGTTTGCTGCTTGCCGCAACCGGAACTGCACCATGATGGAACTGCTTCGCTTCATCGGCCTGGGACTAATGATGATCCTGCCACTGGCCAACCCGCTGACCACCCTTGCTCTGTTTCTCGCACTGTCGGGCGGCATGAGTCAGCGTGAACAACGTCGGCAAATTGCGCAAACCTGCATCTATGTATTCGTCATCATGACGGTCGCCTTTTATGGGGGCCAACTGATCCTGGAAACCTTTGGCATTTCCATTCCTGGACTGCGCATGGCCGGCGGCCTGATTGTTGGCCTGATTGGCATCAACATGCTGTTTGAGCCGCAAAAATCCGGCAGCGGAATTGAAGCCGGAGACAAGGAAAACCAGCTGCGTACCACTCCGGAAGATCAGGTCAACATTGCCTTTGTTCCCCTTGCCATGCCCAGCACAGCGGGCCCAGGCACCATCGCAATGCTGATCAGCTCCGCTGCACATATCAAAAGCGGTGTAGAGGTTACGCCCTGGGTCATGGCCATAGCACCAACCATTACTTTCCTGTGTGTCACACTGATTTTGTGGCTCTGCCTGCGTAGTGCCGGCTTGATCATGAAAAAGCTGGGAACCGGCGGCATCGCTGCCATTTCTCGCCTGATGGGTTTTTTATTGGTGTGTATGGGCATGCAGTTCATTATCAATGGCGTGCTCGAAATCATTCAGGGTTTGCAAGTCGTGCAGTAACCCGCTATCACGACAAACACCTTTGAACTGGCAGTCAACAAAAGCTGCCCTCTTTTATTATTAGATTTTTCTTCATGACCCCTATTACTCCCGCCCTGAACCGTCGCATCTGGATGCTGGCCTGGCCCCTGTTGCTGTCCAATCTGACCGCTCCGCTGCTGAGTCTGGTGGACACTGCTGTCGTCGGCCATCTTGAGTCACCGCGCTATCTGGCTGCGGTAGCGATGGGCGGCAATTACTTCATGTTCCTGTATTTTTCCTTCAATTTTTTACGCATGGGCACCACCGGATTTACCGCCCAGGCCAGCGGTGGTAAACACTCCACACTCATTGTGATTTGTCGGGCGCTGTTTCTGTCCACGGTTCTGGGCATATTGCTGATTATCTGCAACCCATGGCTGCGTGATCTTGGCTTGTGGTTGCTGGGTGGCAGCGCCCAGGTGCAAACGCTCGCTGCCGAATACATCAATCTGCGAATTCTGGGCGCGCCAGCTGCGCTGGCCAACTTTGCCCTGATCGGTTTTGCCATTGGCGTGCAGCAAACCAGGGTGCCGTTCAAAATGACGGTACTGATGCATGGCAGTAACGCCATTCTCAGCTACAGCCTGGTCTACATCTGGCATTTCGATGTACGCGGCGTGGCGGCTGCCAGCGCCATGGCTGATTATCTGGGATTATTTGCTGCACTGTACTGGCTGCGTGGCGAGTTTAATCCGCAGGCCCGCCGTGAAGTGATCGAGCTGGGACTCTTGCAACTCAAACCAATGCTGCAACTGATTGCGGTCAACCGCGACCTGTTTGTACGTAGTCTGGCCCTGCTCAGTGTATTTTTCTTTTTTACCGCTCAGGGTGCGCGCTTTGGCGATACCACTCTGGCAGCCAACGCGGTGTTGGTGGCTTTTCTGCTGATTCTGAGCAATCTGCTGGACGGCTTTGCCAACGCTGCCGAAGCGCTGGTGGGTGAAGCCGTCGGAGCTCGTGACACGCCTGCCCTGCATCGTTACGTCAAGGCGACCGGACTCTGGTCGGCATATATTGCCCTGGGTGCATTTGTCGGCTTTTTACTGCTGGGTGCGCCCCTGATCAACCTTCTGACCGACCTGGACACTGTACGCAGCGTTGCGCTCGACTATCTGCCCTGGATGCTCGCGCTGCCCTTTACTGCCAGCCTTGGCTTCTGGCTGGACGGCGTGTTTGTCGGCAGCACCCGTGCCCACGACATGCGTAACACCATGTTGGTGGCCGTCGCCATGTTCTTTCTTGTCTGGTGGTTAAGCCAGCCAATGGGGAATCACGGTTTGTGGCTGGCGATGAATGCCATGATGCTGACCCGTGGACTGTTGATGGCACTGGTCTGGTGGCGCGGTACCCGTGGCGACCGGCATAACAATCTGGCTGATGTTCACGAGCAATAAAGCACTCTCCAGATTACCCACAGGAGCTGTGGATAACCCTGTGCACGAGTTGCTGACAGATGCCGCCAGAGTGCATCAACTGGGTACTTGCAACAACCTGATTAAAAAACAGGCATCTTTGTTTTGACAAATAAATTCAATGAGTTACAAGCACCACCCATGCTGTTTTCCATATCTGGACGATAATCAGAAAAGCATTCCCGGCACTTGACAAGCTCTGTGCATAGCAGGCGCGCTCCTAGACGCCACGCTCATTGTTCCACACCAGCACATGCAGCTGCGGTAATATTCGGGCATCAAACCAGCGGTCACTGCCGGCGCGCTCAACCAGCCAGCGATACTGGACATTCAGTTGCGTCAGGTCCGCTTCCTGCTCCGGCTGGTCCGGCGTCGCCGCTTGCAGGTTACAAGGCTGCAAACACAGCGGCACCTCTGGAAACTTCTGTGCCACTTCCCTTGCCCATTGGTAATCCGTTTCATCAGCAATCACCAGTTTCAGCTGTACTTCTGTCTGCTCACCTGCCGCTTGCAGGCAAGCCTGCAAGCGGGCCGGATCAAACGGCATGCCTGACGATGGTGGCTTCGGGCTCAGGGTCAGATAATCCAGCTGTGCAAACCATGGCTGCAGTTTGCTGCCCTGGGTTTCAATGGCAAAACGATAACCCTGCTGCTGTCCCAGCTGTAATAATTCACCCAGTGGTTGCAGGGCAGGATTGCCACCTGACAAGGTGACCAGCAAAGGCATGCCGCCACTCAATTCTTGCACCTGCGCCATAATCTGACTCGCAGTCATCGCCTGCCACTGCTGCTTGAAGCTCGGCTCAACTGCGTACAGGGTATCGCACCAGTTGCAACGAAAATCACAGCCACCGGTACGCACAAATACGGTTGGCACACCAATCAGTGCGCCTTCACCCTGTACCGTTGGGCCAAAAATTTCACTGATCAAAATCATGGCTGATAACGCGCCCAGGTTTTCGGAGTTTCCGACACTGCCACCGCACATACCTGTGGCCAACGAACTTTGGCCCAGTCGTACAAATGCCGTGCCAACAGCTCTGCCGTAGGCCGGTCACTATCGAGCACTTCATTCAGGTGCCGGTGATCGAAATGATCGTCAATATATTCCTTGAACGGCTTTAGTGCAGTGTAGTCAACAACAAAACCGTATTGGTCCAGTTCGCTGCTCGCCAGTTCCAGCCGCACGACATAATTGTGCCCATGTAAACGCGCGCAGGGATGTCCTTCCGGCATCGCCAGCAGCTGGTGTGAGGCACTAAAATGGAACTCTTTACTGATCTGATACATCGGCCTGCTCCTGCCGTGCATACTTGGTCGGATCAGTCACGCCCGCCTTGCTCAGTGCGTCAATCCGCTCCAGACAAGTGCCACATTGACCACAGTGCAGCTCGCCTCCTGCATAGCAGGACCAGGTATCGGCAATCGGCACGCCATAGCGCTCGGCATCCCGGGCAATGGCTGTTTTGTCAGTTTCAACATAAGGTGCAAACAGCTGGATATTAGCCTGATCAGCCAATGCCAGCCGCTGCATCGCTGCCATTGCATCAATAAATTCAGGACGGCAGTCGGCATAAACAAAGTGGTCACCGCCATGTACCGCAATCGCTACAGTATCCAGCTGCCGCGCAGCTGCAACGCCAAAAGCAATACTCAGCATGATGGCATTGCGATTGGGCACCACCGTCAGCTGCATGTTTTCTTCAGTGTAAGCGCCCTTCGGCACTTCAACATCGCCAGTCAGTGCCGAGCCGGACAGTTGCCGGCCTATATCGCTGATATCCAGCAAAATAAAAGGCACATTCAGGCGTTCAGCACACTGGCGGGCAGCGGCTATTTCTTTGACATGACGCTGGCCATAGTTGAAGCACAGCAATGCGGCCAACTGGCCATTAGCGTGTAAACGATGGGCGAGCGTAACAGAGTCGAATCCGCCGGAGCAGATCAAAAGAGCATTCATCAGGGTTCCTTGTTTTGTTCGGGTAGGCTGCGACCGATTGGGTGGCGGATTTTAACCAAGACGCACCGGAAAAACCAGCCAGCACCAGTGTTACTTCATTTTCTGCCTGCTTTCTTTAAAGATTTCTTCTAGCCTGAATGTCCAAACCCGCCAACTCCCAGCCAACGGATGTTTTACCCACAGGAGCTGTGGATAACTCTGTGCATGAGTTGCTTACAGATTGCTCCAGACAGCATCATATCGCCCTTGCAGACAGATTGCCGAAAAAACAACCAACATTCAAAAACAACAATGATTCAATGACTTACAGAGCATCCGTGACTTTTCAGTCCGTATTGCCAAGCCATGTATGAGCTTTCTACAGGCTTGACATAGACTGTGTACAAATGCTTGCTCCCTAAGGAATTGTGATGCCGCTACACGTTGTTTGTCACGACATCACCCAGTTGCAGGTCGACGCCATCATCAACGCAGCCAACATTTCGCTGGCCAAGGACAGCGGCGTTTGCGGGACCACCTTCACAGCTGCCTGTGCCGAAAGCGGGAAAGGCCTTCTGCAAGCCTTATTTTTCTGCAATCAGGAATGTGGCAGCAATCACAACTCCTAAAGCTGTGGAAAAAAGAGAGCTGGTATGCGCCCGCCACGGCCGCACTTTCAGCAACAGTAAACACAATATTCCCTCATGCACAAAACCTGTGGATAACTGTGTGGATTAGCTGGATATCAATGGCGCAAACGCCCATCTGACCGCTACTCTGAACAATCTGACCACTTATTCACCAAAAGAGTTTTAAACACACCAAATCAATGACTTACAAAAATCGCGCAATAAAAAAACCAACATCCAGGCTCCTGAGATATCCGGTTACCCATCGTGCACATCACTGTGCACAATTTTTTGACATCACTAAAAAAGCAAGCCTTAAAGCTGTCACTCATGCCTGGCACTTTTCGCCTGTAAATTATTACCATGCTGTATCCGGACCCAAGCCTGCCCGCTCACTACTGTTCCCACAAAAGCAAAAAAAAGCGCCCCGAAGGGCGCAAAGCGGAAACTGTAGTATTAAAACCGTATTGGCAGACTAGAAGCAGTCCCCCGGTACATGCACCGAGCCACTCATCAGAATGCGCGCACTGCGGCTCATGATGGCCTTCTTTGCGATCCACTGGCCATTTTCTTCAACAGCTTCGGCACCCACACGCAAAGTACCGGATGGATGACCAAAGCGTACGGCCTGACGCTCACCGCCACCGGC
>CAZBXG010000046.1:0-9912 GCA_964495925.1 uncultured Thiopseudomonas sp. | reverse complement strand
GTTTTATAAGCAAGGCAGGAAACAGCCCAGATAACGCTGCTCCGGTCTTTTTATTTATAAACCCGCATTGTCTGGAATGTGGATGGGGTCATTCAGACCCTTTAATCAGCAGGATTAAACATGAGCGAAAGCTTTGCAGAACTCTTTGAAGAAAGCCTTAAATCCCTGGACATGCAGCCGGGCTCCATCATCACCGGTATCGTGGTTGATATCGACGGTGATTGGGTAACCGTACACGCCGGTCTGAAGTCCGAGGGCGTCATCCCCGTTGAGCAGTTCTACAACGAACAAGGCGAACTGACCATCGCCGTGGGTGACGAAGTCAGCGTTGCGCTGGATGCGGTTGAAGATGGCTGGGGTGAAACCAAGCTGTCCCGCGAAAAAGCCAAGCGCGCCGAATCCTGGCTGGTTCTGGAAGCCTCTTTCAACGCCGAGGAAGTGGTTAAGGGTATTATCAATGGCAAGGTCAAGGGTGGTTTCACCGTTGACGTCAATGGTATTCGTGCGTTCCTGCCAGGTTCACTGGTAGACGTGCGCCCTGTGCGTGACACCACTCACCTGGAAGGGAAAGAGCTGGAATTCAAGGTCATCAAGCTGGACCAGAAGCGCAATAACGTGGTGGTTTCCCGCCGCAGCGTTCTGGAAGCTGAAAACAGTGCCGAGCGCGAGCAGCTGCTGGAGAACCTGCAGGAAGGTCAGCAGATCAAAGGTATTGTCAAGAACCTTACCGACTACGGTGCCTTCGTTGACCTGGGCGGCGTAGACGGTCTGTTGCACATCACCGACATGGCCTGGAGACGCATCAAGCATCCAAGCGAAATCGTCAATGTTGGCGACGAGATCGATGTCAAGGTGCTGAAGTTCGACCGCGAGCGCAACCGCGTATCGCTGGGTCTGAAGCAGCTGGGCGAAGATCCATGGGTAGCCATCAAGGCGCGTTACCCGGAAGGTACCCGCGTACAGGCCAAAGTGACCAACCTGACCGACTACGGCTGCTTTGCCGAGTTGGAAGAAGGCGTCGAAGGTCTGGTACACGTGTCCGAAATGGACTGGACCAACAAAAACATTCACCCATCCAAAGTTGTTCAGGTTGGTGATGATGTTGAAGTTCAGATCCTGGATATCGACGAAGAGCGTCGTCGTATCTCCCTGGGTATCAAGCAGTGTAAAGCCAACCCATGGGAAGAGTTCTCCGGCCAGTACAACAAGGGCGACAAGATCTCCGGCACCATCAAATCCATCACTGACTTCGGTATCTTTATCGGTCTGGATGGCGGTATCGACGGTCTGGTTCACCTGTCCGACATCAGCTGGCATGAAACTGGCGAAGAAGCTGTTCGTAACTACAAAAAGGGCGACGAGCTGGAAACTGTCATCCTGTCTGTTGACCCGGAGCGCGAGCGCATTTCTCTGGGCGTCAAGCAGCTGGAAGACGATCCGTTCTCCAACTACGCTTCACTGAACGAGAAGGGCACCATTGTCCGCGGTATCGTCAAGGAAGTTGACGCCAAAGGTGCCATCGTAGTTCTGGCCGACGATGTTGAAGCTGTACTGAAAGCCTCCGAAATCAGCCGTGACCGCGTTGAAGATGCGCGCAACGTTCTGAACGAAGGCGAAGAAGTTGAAGCGAAGATCATCAACATTGATCGCAAGTCCCGCGTCATCAACCTGTCCATCAAGTCCAAGGACGTTGAAGACGAGAAAGACGCCATCCGTGAACTGCGCAAGCAGGAAGTGGAAGCTGCCGGTCCGACCACCATTGGTGATCTGATCCGTCAGCAGATGGAACAGAACTGATTCTGGTAGTTCCGTCATAAATAAAAAGGGGATGCTTGCATCCCCTTTTTTGTGTCTGTGTGAAAAGGTATGAAAATGCTTGAATGTAGATTGTTCAGCACGCTGGGCTGCCATCTGTGTGAAGAGGCCGAGCAGGTGCTGCAACCGTTGTTAAGCGTGTTGCCACTGCAAATAGAGTGGGTGGACATTATTGAGCGTGAAGACTGGGTCGAGCGCTACGGCGTACACATTCCTGTTTTTGTGCGGCTGGATACCGGTGCCGAGCTGTTTTGGCCGTTTACCACGCAGCAGGCCTGGGAGTTTTGCACGGCTGTAAAGCAGCCGGTAGAGTAATTTAAAACCTGTGCAGGAAGGGGCGCCCGGGCTTTAGCTGGTCAGGTGCTCTTGCTGCAAGGCATTCATCAGCACCTGTACCTTGTCGATTGATTCCTGATACTCGGCCTGCCAGTCGGACGCGAGCGTGATGCCGCCTCCGCCCCAGCAATCAATCTGGCCATCAAGCGCCAGTAGCGTGCGGATGCAAACAGAACTGTCAAAGCGGCCACGATTATCCAGATAGAACAGGCTGCCGCAGTAGATTTCTCTCGATGAAGCTTCCAGTCGGTCGATCAGCTCAAGTACGGGCTCTTTTGGCGTGCCACTGATGGAGGCACCGGGGAAGCAGTGCAGCAGCACATCCAGAGCATCAAGGCCCGGTTTTAACCGGCCCTGAATGCAGCTGACCAGATGGTGTACATTGGGGTAGCTTTCCAGTGCTAGCAGTTGTGGGGTGTTAATGTCGTCGCAAAGAGGCTCCAGTTCGGCTTTTTGCAGCTCGACGATCATCAGGTTTTCGGCACGGTCTTTCTCGCTGGCCAGTAATTCTGCGGCCAGTTCACGATCTTCTCCGGCTGTTTGGCCCCGGCGGCGGGTACCTTTGATCGGGCGGGCTTCAATCAGCCCGTCATTGATGCCCATAAAGCGTTCAGGCGAGGCGCTGAGGATGGCGCTGTTTTCACTCAACCTGACAAAGCCGGCATAAGGGGTCGGGCAGTGTTGGCGCAGGGTTTGGTAGGCAGCCCAGAGGTCGCCGCTGTAGCGACTGCTGAAACGCTGGGTGTAATTGACTTGTAAACAATGTCCGCTGTTGATGGCTGCATGAATCTGCTCAATGCCTTGCTGGTATTGATCGGCGCTGATCAATGGCTGGAATTTTTCCAGCAGGGCAAAAGACTGTGCAATTGGTGTTGCTGATTCGGACTGGAATAGCTGGAGTAGGGAGTCGCGCTGTTCCGGTTCCATCTGCGGGTGGCAAAACAGCCAGCTTTGCTGTTTGTGGTGATCGTTGATCAGGGCCCAGTCATACAGGCCGATCTGTGCCTCCGGAAGTTTGCGCTCGTGACGACTGGCCTGCTGGCCAAAATGATAGCCCAGATAGCCTAGCAGGCCACCGCTAAAAGGCAGTTCTGAAGAGTACCCTGTGTGCGGAGTGGGCAGCTGCTGCAACAGTTGCCGCGCACGCTTTAAAAAGTCTGCAGCACTTTCGTTCGACAGCGGACTGAGTTGTGCCAACGGCCAGGCACTGGCGATATCAAAACGGGCAGGTCCGCTGTCGCTAGGCTGCCCACTATCCAGCAAGATAGCTCCGGGAGCGTGCTGGACTTTGGAGAAGCGCAGGCCGATATCGGCCTGCCAGGTGAGGGGGTAACAGCAGTCGGGTTGTGGATGCATGCGTTATACGGCAAAGAGTTGTTGGACCAAGGCGACCCGTTCAGCAGGTGTTTCGCTGCGGCCATCTTTTTTCAGTTGGGCGACATGGGCTTCAATGGCATGAGCACGAGGGGTCAGGCCAGCGTTGTTGGCAATCTGGATATTCAGGCCGGGACGGGCGTTAAGCTCCAAAATCAGCGGGCCTTGCTCTTGGTCCAGTACCATGTCGACACCGATATAGCCCAGTCCGCACAGCTCATGACAACTGGCAGCCAGCTCCATAAATTGCTGCCAGTGGGGTAACTGTACGTTTGCAACGGGCTGGGTGGTGTCGGGATGCTTGCTGATTTTGTTGTTCAGCCAGGTGCCTTGCAAGGTCAGGCCGGTGGCTAGGTCGACACCAACGCCGATGGCGCCCTGGTGCAGGTTGGCCTTGCCGCCTGACTGGCGCGTTGGTAGACGCAGCATGCCCATGATCGGATAGCCCTGCAGCACAATGATGCGAATGTCGGGCACACCTTCGTAGCTGATGCTTTTGAAAATGGGGTCAGGCTTGACCCGGTATTCAATCAGGGCACGATCGCGACCACCACCCAGTGAATACAGGCCGGTGAGGATGTTGGAGACCTGATACTCGATTTCGTCATGGCTGATGATTTTGCCGGAAACGGTTTTGTAACGGCCTTCAAAGCGGTCGGCAATCACCAGAATGCCGTCACCGCCAGCGCCCTGGGCCGGCTTGATAACGAAGTCGTCATAGCCGGCAAGGATCTGCTCAAGTTTGCCAATATCTTTTTCGGTTTCAATGATCCCGTACATTTTTGGCACGTTGATGCCATTGGCGATGGCCCGTTCCTTGGTCAGAATCTTGTCGTCGACCACCGGATACAGGCTGCGCTTGTTGTATTTCAGCACATAGTCGGCATTGCGGCGGTTGATGCCCATGATGCCTTTGGCTTCCAGCTCGCGCCAGGTTTTGATTAAACCGAACATGGAATCAGTCCTTCAAAAAAGCTTTGAAGCGGAACAGCTCGGTCAGGCGATAGCCGCGATAGCGACCCATTGCCAGCATGAAGCCGACCATGATCAGGAGCACGCCCGGGAAGGTGAAGACAAAGTAGTTCAGCTCCTGGATGCTCATCAGGTAGTGCGCCAGGGTAGCGGCAAGCAGGGTGCCGATTGCCACTTTGAAGGCGGTATTGCCGCCGCGTTCTTCCCAGGTAATCGACAGGCGTTCAATGGTCATGGTCAGAATCACCATCGGGAACAGTGAAATGGACAGGCCGCGTTCCAGTCCCAGTTTGTGGCTGAACAGGCTGATGACAGCGATCAACACCACCACGAAGGTCAGGACCACGGACAGGCGTGGCAGCATTTGCAGCTTGAGGTGTTCCAGGTAGGAGCGTAAGGATAGGCCCAGCGCGGTAATCAAGCTGAACAGCAAAACACCAAAGCCCAGCTGGGTTTCGCGAAATGCCAGTGCAATCAGTACCGGGGTAAAGGTCCCCAGGGTTTGCAGGCCGCCAAGGTTGCGCAGGACCAGGATCACCAGCACGCCAATCGGGATCATGATCATCACCTGGTAGGTTTGCTGGGTACTGAGTGGCAATCCATACAAAGAGTAGTCGAGGAAACTGGTCGCATTGCTGGCACTGCCGGTCAGCTGGGCCAGGCGAATGGCATTGATTTCACTACTGTTGATGGTAAAGGAAACCTGTGGGCGACTGCCGCCTTCAAGGTTAAACAGCGGTTCATCACCGTACCACCAGACGAGACGGTCTGCCGGCAGGCCTTGTTGTCCGGTTTGGGGGTTGAAATACAGCCACTTCTTACCGTTAAAGCTGCGAATCCACAGCTCTGGTTCCTGACTGCTGCCACCTTCCAGGCGCAGGGTGTGCAAGCGTTGCATGGGAACGCGTGCAATGGACAGTACCAGATCAATCACATCAGCTTTACGCTCGGCGGATGTGTCGCGGCCCAGCAACAGTTTGCTGTTGTCGTCATCCGGGTTGTTGACGCGCTTGATGGTTTCGCTGATGAAGGTTTCGATGTCGGCTGAATGCTGGCGAATGGGTGCAAGCAGTGCTTCGGCAGCGATTTTTTCCATGCCTTCCAATGGCAGGCTTTCACGAAACGTAGGGCCGGTCGGTTTGGCTTGTTCGGCACCATAGCGAGTGGTCAGCACCATGCGGTAATAAAGAGTCTGCTTGCCAGCGTTGCGACGGGCTGACCAGGTGATTTGCCGATTGTCGTTCTGTTTGTTGACGCTGACGCCGTAATTCTTCGAGATGAAGCTTTCATTCAGACTGGTGTAATTATCGCTCAGGGGCGGGACAAACATTTGCAGTTTGACCGGAGCGTTACCGCTGGCCTGAAATTCGATTTTGGCATCGATATTCCACAGGTTGTCGGTTTCGTGTTCGGTTACCGGAATGTTGAGCACGAAAATCTGGTAGGCGGTAACCAGAATTCCCAGGCTAACCAGCGCGATGATCAGTACTTTGAGATGCAGGGTCAGTGAACGCATGGTTATTTACTCAGACAGGCTGTTGTTGATTTGAGGTTGTACAGGTTTTCCGGCAGTCATTCTTAGGGATGGATCAACAATGCCGCCAATAGCTTCAAGACCGGTAGCACCTAGCAGGAAAGGGTATTTGAATGCGCTGCGGTCAGTCAGGTTGACTTCAATGGATTCTTGGCGCTCACCGATGTGCAGGGTCAGGTTAATGACCGGGCGTGCACTGTAGGTTTTATCTTCTTCAGGGTCAAAGTCGTCGGCCCGCTTTTTGATGCGGGAAACCCGGGCTACAGGCTGCTCATAGTAGTGCTCGGGTGCCTTGTCGTATGCCAGCTGGAAACGTACCCATGATTCGCCGTCACGCTTGAAGCGCTGGATGTTGCGGGCGCTCAGTGAGGAAGTGGTGGCTCCAGTATCGAGCTTGGCTTTGAGGCCAACGCCAAGCTCGGCCAGGTATACATGTTCATGCAAGCCAAAAATTTGCTTGTCGGTTAGGGGGGCCGCATGGGCAATGCCGGTCATGAGAAGTCCGCCTAGCAGGGGAGACAGAATACGATAAAGACTCTGAAGCACTGTATGGAATTCCTTGAGGTTAAATCGAAGTGAAACGGAGTTGGCATGAGGCCGGGAGATATTGCTTGGGGCTGTAACCTGCGCAGTGTACATGGAAAAAACTGGGTTTTTAAGTGGGTAGCCTGCTTTTCTCGCAGGTCGTGAGGTTGTCGCCTGTACGGCTTGTCGTCCTGGTTCATCAAAAACTTGCCGTGGTCATATCAAAGCCTGTCGCCGAGACTGCCCAGGTGTTCCTTTTATACGACCTTGGTGGCAGGATTGTTAACAATCTGTTGTCGGCTGTTGACAGTTTGAAGGGGTTTGCGTAATTTTAAGTCTAAATAAAGGTGTAGGTGTTAACAATATGTTGCTGGCTACTGATAATACTGTCGACAAACCTGACGGAGAAGGGCATACCCTGTCCGAGCAGGTGTTTCGTACCGTTCAGGCAGCCATTGTCAAGGGTGAGATTGCGCCTGGCAGTAAAATTTCCGAACCGGAGCTGGCGCGTACTTATGGCATCAGCCGTGGACCGTTGCGCGAAGCCATCCATCGATTAGAGGGACAGCGGTTGCTGGTCAGGGTTCCGCATGTTGGCGCGCGGGTGGTTTCCCTGTCGCATCGGGAACTGATTGAGCTGTACCAGATTCGCGAGTCACTGGAAGGGCTGGCGTGCCGTCTGGCGGCTGAACACATGACGCAGCAGGAAGTTGCCGAACTGCGTGACATTCTGGCAACGCACGAGCGTGATGCGGCATTTCAGGCCGGTATCGACTACTTCCAGCAGGAAGGCGATTACGACTTTCATTACAAAATCATTCGTGGCAGCCGCAACCAGATGTTGGCCAAATTGCTGACCGAGGAGCTATACCAGTTGGTGCGGATGTATCGCCTGCAATATTCAGCGACTCCCAATCGCCCTCAGCAGGCGTTCAAGGAACATCACCGCATTCTTGATGCCATTGCCGAAGGCGATGGTGAATTGGCCGAGCTGCTGATGCGCCGGCATATCGCAACATCCAGACGCAACGTAGAACGTCATTATCAAGCCAGCAATGGCACCCCATTATCTGTAAGAGGTTAATTATGAGCCGTAAAACTCCAGGTCAACTTTTCCGTGACGCGGTAGCTGCAGAGCGCCCATTGCAGGTGGTGGGTGCGATCAACGCCAACCATGCGTTGCTGGCGCAGCGTGCAGGCTTTAAAGCCATTTATTTGTCCGGTGGCGGTGTGGCCGCTGGCTCGCTGGGCTTGCCGGATCTGGGCATCTCCACGCTGGATGATGTGCTGACTGATGTGCGACGCATTACCGATGTGTGCGATCTGCCGTTGCTGGTGGATGTGGACACCGGCTTTGGTTCTTCTGCTTTTAACGTGGCTCGTACCGTCAAGTCCATGTGCAAATTTGGTGCGGCGGCGATTCATATCGAAGATCAAGTAGGTGCCAAGCGTTGTGGCCACCGTCCGAACAAGGAAATTGTTTCCCAGCAGGAAATGGTTGACCGCATCAAGGCTGCAGTGGATGCCCGCACTGATGACAGCTTTGTCATCATGGCGCGTACCGATGCGCTGGCCGTTGAAGGCTTGAACGCTGCACTGGACCGTGCTGCCGCGTGCATCGAAGCCGGTGCTGACATGGTATTCCCGGAAGCGATCACCGAGCTGGAAATGTACAAGACGTTTGCTGACCGTGTGAAAGCGCCGATTCTGGCCAACATCACCGAGTTTGGTGCCACCCCGCTATACACCACCGAGCAGCTGGCATCTGTGGATGTTTCGCTGGTGCTGTACCCGCTGTCCGCCTTCCGTGCGATGAACAAGGCGGCTGAAAACGTGTACACCGCCATTCGCCGTGACGGCACCCAGCAGAACGTGGTGGATACCATGCAAACCCGCATGGAGTTGTATGACCGCATCAATTACCACGCATTTGAGCAAAGCCTGGATGCGTTGTTTGCCCAGAAAAAGGGCAACTGATCATTGAGGCGCCGCAACCTGTATGGCTGTGGCGTTTCGGTAAGCATTGTTCGGTAGAACATAACAAGAAGTAGTAAGAGTCAATACAAAAATTAAGAGGACTACACTCATGGCTGAAAAGAAAGTACTAACCGGCGCTGGCTTGCGCGGACAGATTGCAGGTCAAACAGCACTTTGCACCGTTGGTAAAGAGGGCGCTGGCCTGACCTACCGTGGCTACGATGTGCGTGATCTGGCAAAAAACTGCAAAAGTTTTGAAGAAGTTGCCTATTTGCTGTGGTATGGCAAACTGCCCAATCAGGCAGAGCTGGATGCTTACATTACCCGCCTGAAAGGCATGCGTGATCTGCCCCAGGCGCTGAAAGAAGTGCTGGAGCGCATTCCTGCCGATGCACACCCGATGGATGTGATGCGTACCGGTGTTTCTACTCTGGGTACGCTGGAGCAGGAAACCTCTTTCGAGCAGCAACTGGATATCGCTGACCGCCTGCTGGCCTCCATGCCTGCCATGCTGCTGTACTGGTATCACTTCAGCCACAACAACAAGCGCATTGACTGCGTGACTGATGAACCGGATCTGGGTAGCCACTTCCTGGCTTTGCTGCACGGCAAGTCGCCAAGCGCACTGCATCGTGAAGTGATGAATGTGTCGCTGACCCTGTATGCCGAGCACGAGTTCAACGCTTCCACCTTTACTGCCCGTGTGTGTGCTTCTACCTTGTCTGACCTGTATTCCTGCGTGACCGGTGCCATCGGCTCGCTGCGTGGTCCGCTGCATGGTGGTGCCAACGAGGCGGCAATGGATCTGATCGACCGTTTCCAGTCTCCGGACGAAGCAGTTGCCGAGCTGAAGGCAATGATGGAGCGCAAAGAGCTGATCATGGGCTTTGGCCACGCGATTTACCGCGAATCCGACCCGCGCAACGAAGTGATCAAGGGCTATTCCGAGAAGCTGGCTGATGAAGTGGGCGACTCCGTGATTTACCCGGTCTCCTGTGCGATTGAGAAGCTGATGTGGGACGAGAAGAAACTGTTCCCGAATGCTGACTTCTTCCACGCTTCCGCTTACCGCTTCATGGGCATCCCGACGCCTTTGTTCACGCCGATCTTTGTTTGCTCGCGTGTAACCGGCTGGGCTGCTCACGTGTTTGAGCAGCGTGCCAACAACCGCATCATCCGTCCAAGTGCGGATTACATCGGTGAAGAGCAGCGTCCGGTACCACCCATTGGCGAGCGTTGATGGGGGGATTGAGGTTGCTGGTTTTGTTTGAGTAGTGTGCGGGGTGTATGTGCGGCGGCTCATGTTCCGCAAAGTCGCCGTAAATACATCTGACCGCCATGGATGGCGGAAATGCAGTTTTTGCAGGAGCAAAAAACTG
>CAZBXG010000045.1:0-10817 GCA_964495925.1 uncultured Thiopseudomonas sp. | reverse complement strand
GTCTGGACCAGTCGTGAGGGTATGGAATATGCCTGGTTCAACAACGTTGAGACCAAGCCCGGTATCGGTTATCCCAAAGAGTGGGAAAACCAGGAAAAGTGGAAAGGTGGCTGGGTACGCGAAGCGGATGGCAGCATTCGCCCGCGTATCGGCGGCAAATTCCGCGTGTTGGCGAATATTTTCTCCAACCCCGACCTGCCGGAAATTGACGATTATTACGAGCCGTTCGATTTTGACTATCAGCATCTGCACACTGCTCCGTCAGTGCCGCACCAGCCGGTCGCGCGCCCACGCTCGGCGATCACCGGCAAGCGCATGGAGAAAATTGAATGGGGTCCAAACTGGGAAGAAATTCTCGGTACCGAGTTTGAAAAGCGCCGCAAGGACAAGAACTTCGATGCGATTCAGGCTGATATTTACGGGCAATATGAAAACACCTTCATGATGTACTTGCCGCGCCTGTGTGAGCACTGCCTGAATCCGACCTGTGCGGCCTCCTGCCCCAGTGGGGCGATCTACAAGCGCGAAGAAGACGGCATTGTCCTGATTGATCAGGACAAATGCCGCGGCTGGCGCATGTGCATCAGCGGCTGTCCGTACAAGAAGATTTACTACAACTGGAAGAGCGGCAAATCCGAGAAGTGCATCTTCTGTTACCCGCGTATCGAAGCGGGCATGCCGACCATCTGTTCGGAAACCTGTGTTGGCCGCATCCGCTATCTGGGCGTGTTGCTGTACGACGCCGACAAGATCCACGAAGTGGCCAGCACGCCGAACGAGCACGATCTCTACCCGAAACAGCTGGAAATGTTCCTCGATCCGAACGACCCGGAAGTGATTGCTGCTGCCCGCAAGGCAGGCATTGCCGACTCGGTGATCACCGCCGCGCAACAGTCGCCGGTATACAAGCTGGCGGTTGACTGGAAGCTGGCTCTGCCACTGCATCCTGAATATCGTACGTTGCCCATGGTTTGGTACGTACCGCCGCTGTCACCTATCCAGAATGCTGCCGAAAGCGGCAAGATCGGTATGAACGGCGTACTGCCGGATGTCGACAGCTTGCGGATTCCGGTGCGCTATCTGGCCAACCTGCTGACTGCCGGTGATGAAGAGCCGGTCAAGCTGGCCCTGAAACGCCTGCTGGCTATGCGTGTTTACAAACGCGCGCAGCATGTGGAAGGGGTGGAAGACCTGCGTGCGCTGGAAGATGTCGGTCTGAGCAAGGCCCAGGCCGAAGAAATGTACCGTTATCTGGCGATTGCCGACTATGAAGATCGCTTTGTCATTCCAACCGCGCACCGTGAAGAAGCGATGACCGATGCCTTTGCGGAGCGTAACGGCTGCGGCTTCAGCTTTGGTGACGGCTGTAACCATAGCGATTCTGGCGTCAACCTGTTTGGCGGCAAGAAACAGAACAGTCGTGACGTGTTGAAAACTGTACAGGTCTGGGAGGAATAAGCATGGAAATCATCAAGGTCATTTCATTGCTGCTGGATTACCCGGAGCAAAGGCTGGTTGAGGCCAGCCTTGAACTGAGTGATGCAGTTGAGCAGTGCTTCTTCCTGAGTCCGGAGCAGCGTCAGGGATTGCTGGATCTGATCCAGCATATCGCCGAACAGGACTTGCTGGATGCCCAGGCCGGGTATCTGGCACTGTTCAACCGGGGTCGCCATGTCTCGCTGCTGATGTTTGAACATGTGCATGGCGAGTCCCGTGACCGTGGTCAGGCGATGGTTGATTTGCTGGCCCAGTACGAGGCAGCAGGCTTTGCCATTGCTGCCAAGGAACTGCCGGACTATATCCCGTTGTATCTGGAATATCTGGCCAGTCGCGAACAGCTGGATGCCCGCACCGGGCTGGCTGATATCCAGCACCTGCTGGCACTGCTGGGTGCGCGTCTGGAAGAAAACAACAGTCCGTATCTCGCCTGCTTCCACGCCCTGCTGCAACTGGCAGGCGTGGACCCGACAGAACAGATCGCCGAGCTGCGCGAGCAAATTGCTGCCGATCCGGTGGACGACAGTCTGGAAGCGCTGGATGCGGAGTGGGAAGAAGAGGCCATTACCTTCATGCAGGGTGATGCCCAGTCTTCTTGTGGTGTGGCGACACCTGCCGCCAATCATCGTGCCAGGGAAGAGGTCGCCGTGCCTGTTCACTGGGTTGATTTCAATGATGCATCCAATGCCGCAGGCAAACTGTAGGAGAACGTCATGAGCAGTTTTAACTTTTTGATTTTTGGTGTGTATCCCTATATCGCCCTGGCGATTTGCCTGATCGGCAGCTGGGCGCGCTTTGACTTGTCGCAGTACACCTGGCGGGCCGGTTCCAGCCAGATGCTTGACGGCAAGGGCATGCGTGTCGCCAGCAACCTGTTCCACGTGGGGATCATCTTCATCCTGGCCGGACACTTTGTCGGCCTGCTGACACCAGAGTCCGTTTATCACGGCTTTATGAGCTCCGGGGCCAAACAGGTGCTGGCCATGGTATCCGGTGGTTTCTTCGGCATCCTGTGCCTGATCGGACTGGTGATGCTGATCAAGCGCCGCTTGAACAATCCGCGCATCCGTGCCACTTCCAGCACTTCGGACATCATGATCCTGTTTGTACTGTTGGTGCAGCTGGTGCTGGGCCTGCTGACCATTGTCGCCTCCACGCAGCATCTGGATGGTTCGGTGATGGTTCTGCTGGGTACCTGGGCGCAAAGCATTGTCACCTTCCAGCCGGTCAAGGCAGCGCTTGCCATTGAGTCGGTCGGTGTGGTGTACAAGCTGCATGTGTTTCTTGGCGTGACCCTGTTTGTGTTGTTCCCGTTTACCCGTCTGGTTCACATTGTCAGTGCACCGGTCTGGTATCTGGGTCGGCGCTATCAGATCGTGCGTCAGAAAGGTTAACCGGAGAAGGAGCAGAGGACATGGTCACAGCCAACCTGATTGCCAGCAGTAACCAGGATATGCCGATTGTGCGCATTAACGGCGTGCTGGTTGAGGCGGATGAAATCGCCCGCGAAGTGCAATATCACCCGGCCGAATCTCAGCGTGAAGCCATTTTTATGGCTATTCAGGCACTGGTGCTGCAAGAACTGCTCAAGCAGCGGGCCGATGAAGTCGGCTTGCAGGTCCGGCGGCAGGACAATGAAAGCGAAGACGAGGCCCGTATACGTTGTTTGCTGGAGCAAGAGGTGCAGGTTCCGGCTGTGACCGAGTCCGAACTGGAGCTTTACTACCAGAATAACCCGCGCAAATTCACCACGCCGCCGCTGCTGGCTGCACGCCATATTCTGCTGGCGGCAGACCCGCAGGATGACGAGCAGCGTAGCGAGCAGGGGCAGCGAGCGAAAGCATTGCTGCAACAGTTGCAGCTGGGCGAGGCCAGTTTCGAGGAGCTGCTACTGCACTCTGATTGCCCGTCGCGTGAACAGGGTGGTGAGCTGGGTCAGGTCTCCACCGGACAAACCGTACCCGAGTTTGAAAAGCAGCTGTTTCGCCTGCCTGAAGGACTGGCCGGGCAGGCGCTGGAGTCCCGCTACGGCTATCACATTGTTGATGTCCAGCAGCGTATCGAAGGGCAGTTGCTGCCGTTCGTCATGGTACGCGACAAGATAAGTGCTGAGCTGGGTCAGCGTAGCTGGCATAAAAGCGTGGCACAATATCTGCAAATTTTGGTGGCGCAGGCCAATGTTGAAGGCATTGTCCTGCAAGGGGCAGCATCACCATTGTTGCAGTAACGGATAAGGAGTCCGGCATGACTGATCACTGGGTTGATGGCTTTGGTCGCACAATTGATTATGTGCGGATCTCGGTAACCGACCGCTGTGACTTCCGCTGTGTGTACTGCATGGCGGAAAACATGACGTTTTTGCCCAGGCAGCGTGTGCTGACGCTGGAAGAAATCTACCGTAGCGCCCGCCTGTTCGTAGCCAATGGTGTGAAAAAAATTCGTCTGACTGGTGGCGAACCGCTGGTGCGCCAGGGCATTGTTGACCTGTGTGAAAACATCAGTGCCATTGATGGCCTGCGTGAGCTGGTGATGACCACTAACGGTTCACAGCTGGACAAATATGCTGTGCCGCTGGTACAGGCCGGAGTGAAGCGGCTGAATATCAGTCTGGATTCGCTACAGGCTGATCGTTTCCGTGCGTTAACCCGTACCGGCGATTTGCAGCAGGTGCTCAGGGGCATTGCTGCGGCGCGTGATGCCGGATTTGAGTCGGTCAAACTCAACAGTGTAATTATTAGCGGTCAAAATGATGACGAAATCCTCGATCTGGCTGCTTTTGCCGTTGATAACGGTCTGGACCTGACTTTTATCGAAGAAATGCCGCTGGGGCAGGTGGGTCGTTCCCGTGCCAACAGCCTGTTTACCAGCGAGCAGGTACGCGAGCTGCTGGAGCAGCGTTACAGCTTGCTGCCCAGCCCGGAAAACAGTGGTGGTCCGGCCCGCTACATGCGTCTGCACAACCATCCACAAACCCGTATCGGTTTTATTTCCCCGCATAGCAACAACTTTTGTGCCACCTGCAACCGGGTACGCCTGACCGTTGAAGGTAAATTGCTGTTATGTCTGGGTAATGAACACGACCTGGACATCAAGGCTTTGCTGCGCCGCTATCCGCTGGATGATCAGCCGCTGATTGCAGCGGTTCGCAAAGCACTGCGCTATAAGCCCGAGCGGCACGAGTTCAGTGCTGATGGTGAAGTGCAGATTTTACGTTTCATGAATGCCAGTGGTGGCTGAGGTCCGTTGACGAGGCAAACGTCGAGCATTAACAGATTGAGGGCAACAACCTGATGAATATTTTAAATTTTGGCGACTTGTTGACCGCAGCAGGCCAGCAGCCAGAACCACAATTGCTGCTGTTCGTATTTGCCAAGGCTGAACTGCCGGAAGGGGCAACCGACGAACAGCAAAAAAGCTTTACCGCCGGCAGTGGCGGAGCACTGACTCCGGTAATTTGTGTGGACAAGAGTCTGGACGAACTGACTGATTTTGCTGCACTGACAGCCGAGTCGGAGCGAACCGGACAGGATTGGGATCTGGTGTTTGTCAGCAGTTTGTCCGGGCATGGCGGTATCATACCGACCACCGAGCAGGCCGAGCAGCCCCTGCAAATGATGGTGCAGGCCATCCACTCGGGCAAAATTGCCAGCCTGCTGGCGCTGGACAAACAGGGCCAAACCCTCAGCTTTTATTAAGGACACCTTTATGAGCCATACCAGTGAAGTATTTGTACCTTTGAATATTGCCGTGCTGACCGTGAGTGATACGCGCACGCTGGCGACCGACAGCTCCGGCCAGTATCTGGTCGATCAGCTGAGGCAGGAAGGTCATGCGCTGGTGGATCGCCAGATCATGCCGGACAATCTGTATCAGGTGCGCGCACAAGTGGCGCAATGGATCGCCGATGATCAGGTACAAGTGGTACTGATTACTGGTGGTACCGGTTTTACTGATCGTGACAGCACGCCCGAGGCGGTTGCCTGCTTGCTGGACCGCGAAATTCAGGGCTTTGGCGAGTTGTTCAGGCATATATCCTATGCGGATATTGGCACGTCTACTATCCAGTCGCGTGCTTTTGCCGGTCTGGCCAATCGTACGCTGGTGTGCTGCATGCCCGGTTCGACCAATGCTTGCCGCACCGCGTGGGAAGGTATTTTGCAAAAACAGCTGGACGCCCGCCAGGGGCCGTGCAATCTGGTTGCTCACCTGACACAAACTCCAGCCTGCGCCAGCCGGGGCTGAACATGGCATTGTTACCACTGACTGACGCGCTGGATATTTTGCTGGAACATGCTGATCGTCAGCAGGCGGCAACCTGTACGATCGCCGCCTGTGAGGCATTAGGCCGCATATTGATCCAGCCACTGGTATCGCAACTGACCTTGCCGCCCTGGCCCAACAGCGCGATGGACGGCTATGCGGTACGCAGTAGTGAAGTGGTGGCAGGGCAAGCCTTGCCGGTCAGTCAGAAAATATTTGCCGGACAGATGCCAGAGACGTTACAGCCTGGTACTTGTGCGAGGATTTTCACCGGTGCGCCTTTGCCTGCCGGCGCTGATGCGGTCGAAATGCAGGAAAATGTCGAGCAGCAGGCTGATGGCAGTGCGCTGTTCACGCAAGCAGTCAGTGCAGGACGCTTTGTGCGGCCCGCCGGTCAGGACGCGCAACCCGGTGAACTCAAACTGGCAGCCGGAACGCGGCTGGGACCAATTGAGCTGGCGCTGGCGGCTTCACTGGGGCTGACCGAGGTTGAAGTATCCCGCCAGTTGCGGGTGGCAGTGATTTCCACCGGTGACGAACTGGTGGAACCGGGGCAGCCCTTGCAGCCGGGCCAGATCTACAACAGCAATCGTGTGCTACTGATGCACTGGCTGCAACAGCTGGGCTGTGAAGTCGTGGACGTAGGTTGTCTGCCGGATGACCCTGACCTGATTCGTCAGCAGTTATCGGCGCTGGAAGGTGTTGATTTGTTGCTGGGCTCGGGTGGGGTTTCCGTGGGTGAGGCGGATTATCTGGGGCAGGTGCTGCGTGAAGACGGTGAAATCGGCTTTTGGCGGCTGGCCCTCAAACCGGGCAAACCCAAGACCTTTGGCAGCTACAAAGGCACCCCTTTTATTGGTTTGCCGGGCAATCCGGTGTCCACACTGGTGACTTTTGCCTTGCTGGCCCGACCCTATATTTTGCGTCGAATGGGCATGCAGCATGTCTTGCCGCGTTGTTATCCGGTGCCGCTGGGCTTTGCTGTGGAAAACAGCGGTGTACGTCGTGAGTTCATGCGGGTTGGCTGGCGGGATGGACTGGTGCAGCGTTATGACAACCAGTGCTCCGGCATCCTTAGCAGTGCCGCCTGGGCCGATGGCCTGCTTGAGATACCGGAAGGCAGCTGCTGCCAGCCCGGAGATTTGCTGCATTTTTATCCGTTCAGTGAATTGCTTGGATAGCTGGGCAGAACGAAAGACTCTGCTTTGATAAGGTCTGTCGGCCCCAGCGCATCCTGGTGCCGACAGCAAAAGGCTGGTTTACCAGCTCTTGTAAGGTAGGAACTTGCCGTTCAGGGTTAGCACCACACGATCTCCAGCTGGGTTTTCTTCCTTGTCCAGATGCATGCTGAAGTCGATGGCACTCATAATGCCGTCACCGAATTTTTCGTGAATAAGTTCTTTCAGGGTGTCGCCATAGACGCCGACCACTTCATACAGACGATAAATCAGCGGGTCGGTGGGCACTGCCTTGTCCCAGCTTTTGTGCGGATAGTCTTGCAGGGCAGTGGCGACTGCTTCCGGCAGCTCCAGCAGCTGTGTTACTGCTTTGGCCGGTGCCTCCAGCAGGCTGTTCATGCCCAAGCAGGCGGAAGTGACAAAGACCGGATCCAGCCCAGCATGGGTGGCAATGGTTTCCCAGGAAAGCTGTAGACGGTTTTTGGCCAGAATAATGGCTTCGGTCATGGCAAGTTTGTTCATGCGGATGCTCCATTAAGATTAAAACGGTGACTCATTGATGGTGCAGGAATCGGCACGGGATGGGAATACATCTAAATAGGTAGGTTGCTTTGACCGGCCAATCGTCCCGCTTCAATGTGTACCACTGCGGCGGTAAAGAACTCTAGATCGCAAGGATCGTGGCTGATGATGATCATCGGTATGTCCAGCTGGCTTTGCAGTTCGGCGAGTTGCTGGCGCATGTGTTCGCGCAGGGTAGGATCCAGCGCACTGAAAGGCTCATCCAGCAATAATGCCGCTGGACGCATGATCAGGGCACGAGCGAGAGCCGTGCGTTGGCGCTGTCCACCAGACAACTGGTGCGGATACAGATGTTGCGCTTCGTTCAGGGCAAAACGTTCCAGCCACACATCGACTTCGCTGTCGCGGACGTTGCGCCCGGGATTGAACAGTCCGCGGCGCAAGCCGAAAGCAATGTTTTGCCGAGCCGTGAGGTGTGGAAACAGGGCATAGTCCTGAAACAGATAAGCGACCCGACGTTGGCGGGCCGGGACATTGATCCGGCGTTTGGCGTCAAACAGGGTGCGGCCCGCCAGACGAATCACACCGGCATCCGGAGTTTGCAGACCGCCCAGCAATTGCAGCAGCAGAGATTTACCAGAGCCGGACGGGCCATATACCAGCAGGCGTTTATCAGTGCAGGCAAAGTCCAGTTGTAGCCGGAAACAGCGCTGTGGTGACATCAGGGTTTTATCCAGCTGTACCTCGATCATGGTAACTGGCTCCGGCGATGGCTTCTGGACAACCAGCTGGCACTGAGCAGTACAGAGATGCACACCAGTGAAGTAATCATCACCAGCAGGTTGGCGGTGCTGTCCTGACCAGCCTGTACAGCTTCGTAAACGGCAATCGACAGCGTCTGGGTACGGCCCGGAATGCTGCCGGCAATCATCAGGGTGGCACCGAACTCACCGAGTGCGCGGGCAAAGGCCAGCAGCAGACCGGCGAGAATACCGCGCCAGGCCAGCGGCAGGGTAATGCGGAAAAAAATCGACAGCTCACTCAGCCCCAGCACACGCCCGGCCTGCTCCAGCTGTCGACTGACTTCTTCAAAAGCAGCGCGTGCCGGTTTGAATACCAGTGGAAAAGCCACCACGCTGCTGGCCAGTACAGCGCCTTGCCAGGTAAAAATCAGGCTGATGCCAAAGCTGTCATGTAGCCAGCCGCCCAATGCACTGTTGCGACCGGTGAGCACCAGCAGGTAATAGCCCAGCACGGTTGGCGGCATGACCATGGGCAAAGTCAGCAGGCTGTCGAGCAGGTCACGGCCAGGCAGGCGCGTGCGTGCCAGAAAGTAGCCGGTTGCCACGCCCAGAACCAGGTTGATGGCAGTGGCCCAGCCAGCGACCTTAAGTGATAGTGACAGGGCTACCCATGCACTGTTCATGTCTGGTTATTGTACCGGCCCGAAGCCGTAGCGGTGCAGGACAGCCAGACTCTTTTCTGTTGTCAGGTAGTCAAGAAACAGCTGACTAAGCGGGTTGTCCTTGCCAGAGGCGGTTATGGCGATGGGGTAGAGCACAGGTGTGGGCGTGGGTACAGTAAGCTGTACACTGATCTTGTCGGCCATCAGTGCGGCGTCGGTAGCGTAGACAAAGCCCGCGTCCACTTCACCACGAGCGACGTAATCCAGTGACTGACGTACGTTTTGTGTCAGGATGAATTTACCCTCCAGTGTGTCCCAGAGCTGCAAGTCGTTCAGGACTTCACGGCTGTAGCGTCCGACCGGTACGCTGTCCGGATTACTGACGGCGATGCGTGCATAGGCTGGCTGTTGCAGCCCGTCCAGAGCCTGCAGCGGCTGGCCGCGGAGCGGGGTAATCAGCACCAGGCGGTTGCTGACAAAGTCGCGCCGGCTGGAGTTGTCGAGCAGATCCTGCGCGCTGGCCTGATCCATGGTGGCTTGGTCGGCACTGGCAAATATGTCTACCGGGGCACCGTGCGCGATTTGCTGCAGCAGGGCACCCGAACCGGCAAAATTGAGAAGGACTTTGTGTTCGGGATGGTCATGCTCGAAGGATCGGGCAATGTCCTGAAAGGCATTGCTCAGACTGGCGGCTGCAGAAACGGTCAGCTCGGTGGCGCCGGCCAGCGGCAGCCAGCTGGCCAGCAACAGAAAAAGCAGGCGCTTGTGCATGTTGAGTTCCTTGCATGGCTATATAATTACCGGACTATAAACTCTTTGCTGCCGGTATTACAGGTGCAGATACCCGTATACCCACAATGCGCCGACAGCAGAACGGGAGACAGTATGGACCTTGAGCAGTATTTTTCCGACTTGCTGACAAGGCCGGAACCAGACCTGCAGCGCAGCGAGCAGACCTGGGACCTGCGTGCTGATGAGGTCAGCCAGTTTGGCGTATCCGACAACGATGCGGCCTTGCAGGGTGTGCTGCGCCGGCATGACCTGGCCGGTGAGAAAGTACTGGATATCAGCTTTGGTGCAGGACGCTATCTGGTCGAGTTTGCCCGCCGTGGTGCGCAGGTTAGCGGCGTGGAACTGTCGGGCCGCATGCTGGAGCATGCCGGACACAAACTGCGGGCAGCCGGCCTGCAAGCACAAACTGGCCGGCTGCTGCACTCGCCGTGGGAAGATGTTGTGTTGCAGGATGAGGGCTGGCATGACGCCTTTGATCTGGTTTTTGTCCACATGAGCCCGGTGCTTTCCAGTCTGCCCGGTTTGTACAAGGCGCTAGCGGCCTGCCGGAAGGGACTCTATGTCAGTTCTCATGCCTGGCGTGAGGACAGTCTGCTGACCGATTTGCAGGACACCCTTGGCTTGCCGCGGCGGCGTATTGGCAGCCGGACGGCTGATGATCTTTATGGCTTGTTCAACCTGCTGTACCAGTGGGGTTATTTTCCTGCGCTGGAGTTTAATGAATACTGCAAAACCAGCCATCATTCACCTGACTATATCCTGCAGCGTTATGCCAGCTGGCTCTGGCCGGAAGAGGCGACTATTGCCGACCGCCAGCGCCTGCTACAGCTATTGCAGGAGCGAACGGTCGGCGGTGAAGTTGAAACCCGCAGTCGGGACATTATTGGTCACCTGTATCTGGACAAAAGGCTTCGACGTTGAATATGCGGATCGAACTGTTAGGGATGCGTTGAATAATGTTGGCGAGGCAGTCAGGGCTAGGCGCAACGACCAGGCTCTGTACCAGGCCAAGGCAGGCGGTCGTAACCGGGTCTGCCAGGCGGTGGTGCAGGAGGAGGCTGTGACAGGTTAGTAAGACAGACCCTTCAGATACAGGTTGTCGTAGCAGAACTGGGTGGCTTGCATAAAGCCTTCGCCGCTGCCGCAGTCATAGCGGGTTCCCT
>CAZBXG010000044.1:0-11136 GCA_964495925.1 uncultured Thiopseudomonas sp. | reverse complement strand
ATAAATCCATTGACCCTTTGTTCGGGTAACAAGCTTTTATCTGTATTTTGCTCACCCGGCTGTACGCCAGTGCGGCTTTTCATTGCCGAATCTTATACACTATTACGTCCGTTTTCCGGATCTTCCGGAAACGCGGCGGACAGTCACGACAGACCGGCAGGACAGGGGTAGAGATGAAGCAGCTTCGGGCGACAATACTGGGTGGAATGGTACTACTGGCAGCGCAAGTGGCGTGGGCCGCACCGGTAACCGGCTTGTATCAGGTACGGGAGCCCTTGGCGGATGTTACCGAGGAAGCCCGAAGTGAAGCCTTTTCACGGGCTTTTGTAACCCTGATGCAGCGGTTGACCGGCACAGCGGATAGTGTGAAGAACAGAGCTGTGGCAGCCCAGCTGGCCAGCCCGAAAAGTCTGGCACTGGGTTATACCTATCAGGATGACGAACTGCAGGTGAGTTTTGACCCGGCCAGCGTGATGCAAGTATTGCGCGAGGCGCAGGTGCCCGTATGGGGCAGTGACCGGCCGGTACTGCTGCTTTGGTGGGTACAGGAAAGCTTTCAGGGCCGTCAGCTGTTGGGTGACGGTCAGAACCGCTCGCTCAATTTGCAACAGGCCGGATTGCATCGTGGCTTGCCGGTACGTTTCCCGCTAGCCGACCTAAGCGAGCAGGTGCAGGCAGATCAAGGCTGGAGCAGCGCGGATGAGCAATTGCCCGAGTTGCTGCAACGCTACGGTGCCGATGCTTTGCTGGTGGTTGAAAGCAAGGATGATACCGACGGCATCACCGGCAGCTGGCAATTGCTTGGCAACGAAAAGAATTTAACCGGCAGCCTGACTGGTAGTAATCCATTGACTGCAGCTGACGGCATGTTTCAGACGCTGGCGCAAGAGCTGGCTCGTGACTACGCCATTGTACCGGGGCAGGGGGATGCTGTACGGGTACGCCTGCAAGGGCTGAACCTGGATGGCATGCTGGATGCGGAACGGGCGTTGCAGGTATTTGATGGTCGTCTGCTGTTGCTGGATGGCGACGAAGCCATCTGGCAGGTGACTGCCGTGCCGGAGCAGCTGCGTAGCCAATTGGCGCTGTACCAGTTTCGTGAATTGCCTGCGGGTGATGATGGCGAGTTTGCAGCTGCCACCGAACTGGTCTTTGTGCGCTGATTCCCGTGTCTGATATCAAGACCATCAAATCTTATTGGCCCTGGCTGGCAGCGCTGGCCACGGTCCTGTTCGGCTATGCATTGATGCCGGTGCTGACTCCGTTTTTGCTCAGTGCCTTGCTGGCCTACATGGGCAACCCGCTGGTGGAGTGGCTGCAGCGCTGGCTGTCCCGCACCTGGGCTGTGGTTGTAGTGTTCCTGGTACTGGCCGGTTTGTTGTTGCTGGCATTTCTGATTCTGATCCCCATGCTTGGACGCCAGCTTGGCGACCTCTATGCCCTGACACCACAACTGCTGGACTGGCTGCAGCACACGGCGCTGCCCTGGTTACAGCAAAAGCTGGGGGTGAAAGAAGATGTCTGGGAAGTTGCCCGATTGAAACAGGCATTGGGCAACCAGCTGGGCAAGGCTCCGGATATTGTCAGTATGCTGTTGGGTGTGCTGGGCAGTTCGGGCATGGCGCTGGCTGGCTGGCTGGCCAATTTGTTTCTGGTACCGGTAGTCACTTTTTACCTGTTGCGTGACTGGCCCTTTATTGTTGAAAAAGCCCAGGTATTGCTGCCTCGCCGTCAGGAGCCCCTGGTGGTACGCCTGCTCAGCGAGTGCCATGAGGTTTTGGGTGCCTTTATGCGTGGTCAGCTGCTGGTGATGCTGGCGCTGGCAGTGGTGTATGCACTGGGCCTGATGTTGCTCGGGCTCAAGCTGGGGCTGCTGATTGGCCTGTTGGCCGGGTTGGCCAGCATTGTGCCCTATATGGGCTTTATTGTTGGTATCGGCATGGCACTGGTCGCCGGGTTTTTCCAGTTTGGGCTGGATTATCTGATGCTCGGCGGTATCGTCGGCGTATTCATGATCGGGCAGGTGCTGGAGTCCGTAGCCCTGACTCCTTTGCTGGTTGGCGACCGCATCGGCCTGCATCCGGTCGCGGTCATGTTTGCCATATTGGCTGGTGGCCAGCTGTTCGGTTTTACCGGTGTACTGTTGGCGCTGCCGGTCGCTGCTGTCCTGATGGTTTTGCTGCGTTACGCGTATCAGCGTTACCAGGCTTCGGAGCTGTATCAACAGAAATGACATGACACTCAATCAAACACCGGTACAGCTGCCGCTGGGCATCCGTTTGCGTGATGATGCCACTTTTGCCAACTACTATGCGGGAGCCAATGCTGCTGCACAGGGATATATCGAGCGCGCCTGTCATGCTCAGGAAACCTGGGTTGACAGTTTTATCTGGCTGTGGGGCCGGGCTGGTTCCGGTCGCAGTCACCTGCTGCAGGCGGCCTGTTTGCGGGCGGAAGAGCAGGAGCTGCGTGCTTTATACCTGCCACTGCAAGAATGTTTGGCGTACGGACCGGACATGCTGGATGGCGTAGAAAATTGCGACTTGCTGGCGCTGGATGACGTACAGCTGGTGGTTGGCCGGCCTGACTGGGAACATGCGTTGTTCCATGCCTTCAACCGCTTGCGTGATGCTGGCAAACGCCTGCTGATCAGTGCTGATTGCTCACCACGCGAGCTGAAGGTCGACTTGCCTGACCTGCACTCGCGCTTCAATCTGGCGCTGGTGTTTCACTTGCAGGAACTGGATGACGAGGAAAAACTGCGTGCATTGCAGCTGCGGGCCTCGCGGCGCGGACTGTATTTGTCGGATGAGGTCGGGCGTTTTTTGCTTGGCCGTCTGACCCGCAGCATGGATGCGTTGTTTGCCGCACTGGAACAGCTGGATCAGGCATCGCTGCAGGCGCAGCGCAAGCTGACCATTCCTTTTGTCAAAGATGTGCTGTTTGGGGATAATAAACGGCTTTAGCATGGACCCTGGATTGGGGCTTTGGCAGGAGCCGGAGCCTGGAGTGATAAAAAATATGTAGGAGCGGCTTGAGCCGCGACGCGGAGAATGGCTCAACCACGGTGACTTGACATTGCACCGTTTGTGATTGAAGCGATTCTTACTGATTGGACTACTGCCAATACCTGTGGTCTTTATTTTACATTTGATAGCGAGTCAGCATGACTGATAAAGCAACACCCCAGCCGGCCATGTCCGGCGTGAAGATTTACTTTCGCCTGCTGCGCTATGTCAGGCCCTACATCGGTTATTTCAGCCTGAGTATTTTTGGCTACCTGATCTTTGCCTCGACCCAGCCCATGCTGGGTTACATTCTCAAGTATTTTGTTGACGGTCTGACCAACCCTGAAGCGGTGTTGTTTCCGAATATCACCTGGCTGGCCGACTTGCGTCTGGTGCAAGCCGTGCCGCTGCTGATCATCCTGATTGCACTCTGGCAGGGCATTGGTTCTTTTCTTGGTAACTATTTTTTGGCAAAAACCTCGCTGGGGCTGGTACACGACTTGCGGGTGCAACTGTTCAACAATCTGCTGACATTGCCCAACGGTTATTTTGACCATCACAACTCTGGCCATCTGATTTCCCGCATTACCTATAACGTCACCATGGTGACCGGTGCCGCCACCGAGGCGATCAAGGTAGTGGTGCGAGAAGGCATGACAGTGGTGTTCCTGTTCGGCATGCTGCTGTGGATGAACTGGAAGCTGACGCTGGTGATGGTGGCGATTTTGCCCATCATTGCCCTGATGGTGAGCAGTGCCAGCAAGAAATTTCGCAAGCAAAGCAAGAAAATTCAGGTCGCGATGGGCGATGTCACCCACGTGGCGTCCGAAGCGATTCATGGCCACCGTGTCGTCCGCAGTTTTGGTGGCGAGCCTTACGAACAGCAGCGTTTTCTCGATGCCAGTGCGCAAAATACTGCGCGCCAGTTGAAAATGGTGAAAACCACGTCGGTGTACACGCCATCTTTGCAACTGGTGATTTACTCGGCCATGTCGGTGTTGCTGTTTTTGGTGTTGTGGTTGCGTGGCGATGCTTCACCCGGCGACCTGGTTGCCTATATCACGCTGGCTGGCTTGTTGCCCAAGCCGATTCGCCAGCTGTCCGAAGTCAGCTCAACCATCCAGCGCGGTGTTGCCGGTGCAGAAAGCATTTTTGAGCAGCTCGACGAGCCGCAAGAAGTGGACAATGGCACCCGCACACTGGATCAGGTGCAGGGCCGGCTGGAAGTACGCAACCTGAGTTTCGTTTATCCACAGAGTGACAAGCAGGTGCTCGACAACATCAGTTTTGTTGCCGAACCGGGCCAGATGGTAGCGCTGGTAGGGCGTTCAGGTAGCGGCAAGTCAACGCTGGCCAACCTGATTCCCCGCTTTTATGATCACAGTGACGGCGAGATTTTTATCGATGGTGTCGATATTCGTGAACTGCCGCTGCATTACCTGCGTCAGCAAGTGGGTCTGGTTACGCAGCAAGTGTCGCTGTTTAACGACACCGTGCTGAACAATATTGCCTATGGTGACTTGTCCAGCAAAACGGAAGAGCAGGTCAAAAACGCCGCCGAAGCCGCGTTTGCTGCCGAGTTTATCGAACGCATGCCGCAGGGCTATCAGACACTGGTGGGTGAAAATGGTGTGCTGTTGTCTGGTGGCCAGCGTCAGCGCTTGGCGATTGCCCGGGCGCTGCTGAAAGATGCGCCGTTGCTGATTCTGGACGAAGCCACCTCGGCGCTGGATACCGAATCCGAGCGACATATTCAGGCAGCGCTGGAACATGCGGTACAGGGCCGCACCACGCTGGTGATTGCGCACCGCCTCAGCACCATTGAGCGGGCCGATCTGATTCTGGTGATGGATCAGGGTCGTATTGTCGAGCGTGGAACCCATGTTCAGCTGCTGGCAGAAAACGGCTATTACGCACGTTTGCACGCCACCCAGTTTGCAGACGAAACGGAGCAGGACGATGCGTGAACCTCGTTATCAACTGAAAGATCTGCTGTACCTGATGGCGCGTTTGCGTAATCCGCAAACCGGTTGTCCATGGGATCTGAAGCAGGATTTTCGCAGCATCGTGCCGCACACACTGGAAGAAGCCTACGAAGTAGCAGATGCCATTGAGCGTGAAGCCTGGGACGAGCTGCCCGGCGAGCTGGGTGACTTGCTGTTTCAGGTGGTCTACTACGCCCAGTTCGGCAGCGAACAGGCCCGTTTTGACTTTACTGACGTGATTGACAGCGTTGTACGCAAGCTGGTGCGTCGCCATCCGCATGTGTTTCCAGATGGCGACTTGCAAGCCAGTAATGACAGTGTTGCGGTGGTCAGCGAAGAAGTGGCCGACCAGTGGCAAGCAATCAAAAAGCAGGAGCAGCAAGAGCAGGGCCAGCCTGTAGCTGAGTCCATCCTGAGCGGCATACCACTGAATCTGCCAGCGCTGACCCGTGCAGTGAAATTGCAAAAAAAAGCTGCCAGTGTTGGCTTTGACTGGGACAGTGCAGCACCTGTACTGGATAAAATCCGTGAGGAACTGGCCGAGGTTGAAGAAGCATTGGCTGCTGGCGAGCGTCTGGCACTGGAGCACGAAATGGGTGACCTGTTATTTGCCGTCACTAATTTGGCGCGACATACCGGGATTGATCCAGAGCAGGCCGTGCGCGGTACCAATCAGCGGTTTTTCGAGCGTTTTGCCTATATCGAGCAGCAGGTGGCAGCCAGCGGACGACAGCTGCAAGACTGCGCGCTCGAAGAGCTCGACGCACTATGGGATGAAGCCAAACATTTAGCAAATAAGGAACAGTAAAGATGAGTTTGTCTTTGCGTGACCAGCTGCTCAAAGCAGGGCTGGTCAATGAAAAGCAGGCCAAACAGGCCGAACGCCAGAAGAAAAAGCAGCATCGCATGGTGCAAAAGGGTCAGGCCGAAGCCGACCTGACTGCGCAGCAGGCCGCCGCGCAAGCACTGGCGGAAAAAGCACAAAAAGACCAAGAGCTGAACCGTCAGCAACAGGAAAAGGCCGAACGCAAAGCCTTGACTGCCCAAATCAGGCAGTTGATCGAAAGCTGTCGCCTGCCCAAACTCGACACGGACGATTACTACAACTTTGTTGACCAGAAAAAGGTCAAGCGCATCGCCGTCAATGATTTGGTACGCAACAAACTCAGCAGCGGCAGTCTGGCGATTGCCAGCCATGGCGGCGCTTATGAAATCATCCCGCGCGATGCGGCCCTGAAAATTCAGGAGCGTGATGCCCGGCGCATTGTCCTGCTCAACACGCAAAGTGCAGCGCCGGATGAGGATGATCCTTATGCAGCCTACCAAGTGCCGGATGACCTGATGTGGTAAGGATGCGCTGAGTCAGCCATCGGGCGAATGGCTTACACGTTCAGCGTAGTTTTATGGTTATGCCGACCTTCGTATAAGCCCTGCTGTAGTCTTGTGCCGCAGCAGGGCTTTTTGTTCCTGCGGGTTCAGGAAACAAGCGGGCTACAGAGCTGCAATAAAAACTTTACTGATATTGGCGCGTTAATTGCTTTGTTGTGCGTACTGGATTGAGGTATGTCATAGTAATGGCGTCAAAATGTTAGTAGCATTTGGCCATTGAACAGATCGCCAGTACACACTGAATCACATCTGCAAAACAAGCAGCGGAGTCAACGGCATGAGCCAGAACAATAACGCCCGACAGTTGTCGGTGCAGACCAAAATCAATCTTGCCTTACTGGCAGTCTTTTTTGTCATCATGACGGTGTCACTGGTGTTCTCCGTTATGAGTGAGCGCAAGTTGGTGCAGTCGGTGGTCGAGCAGCAAACCATTGATGCGGCAGACAGCTATTTTGACAGCATCAACACCATGATGCTGACCGGCACTATGGCCCAGCGTGACGTACTGCGTGAAAAAGTGCTGGAACGTCCGGGCGTGGTTGATGCCAGAATTATCCGTAACGAGGCGATTACGTCAGTGTTTGGCCCGGGCTATGACCACCAGGCACCAGCCGACGAGCTGGACCGCCGCGCTTTGCGTGATGAGCGGGTCATGGACATCAGCGATAACAATGGCTCGCGTGTGTTGACCGTGATCAACCCGATCCATGCCACGCGCAATTATCGCGGCACCGACTGCCTGATGTGCCACATGGTGCCGGAAGATTCGGTAGTGGGTGCTGTCCGCATCAGCTACTCGCTGGATGAACTGGACCAGCAGGTTGAACGTAACTTCTGGATCTCTGCCCTGATTCAAACTGTACTGCTGGTGTGTGGACTGGCGGTGATCATTGCCATTGTGCGCCGTGTGGTGATTGGGCGCGTGAATGCACTGCGTCATACCATGGAAGACATGACTCGCAATGATGATCTGAGCAGTACAGTTACCGTTGCAGCCAACGATGAAATCGGTGCCATGGGCCACGCCTTTAACCAGATGATTGCCAAGTTCCGCCACAGTCTGCAGGCGGTGGCCGATGTGACTGGCCGTTTGGGGCAGGTATCGGATCAGGTATCCAGCGTCGCGGATGACACTTTGCAGCAAGTGATGCAGCAGCGCACTGAAACCGACATGGTCGCCTCGGCCATGAACGAAATGAGCGCCACCGTACAGGAAGTTGCGGGTAACGCCTCGCGCACCGCCATGGCTTCACAAAATGCCGATGATCAGGCCCGTGACGGCGTCAGCGTTGCCAGTCAGGCCAGCAGTGCCATTGGCCAGCTGATTGAAGAAATCGAACATGCAGCACAAGTGGTGGGCCAGGTTCAGGCCGACTCTTCCAGCATCAGCGAAGTGCTGGGCGTGATTACCGGCATTGCCGAGCAAACCAACTTGCTGGCCCTGAACGCAGCCATTGAGGCAGCCCGTGCCGGCGAGCAGGGGCGCGGCTTTGCCGTGGTGGCTGACGAAGTACGCACACTGGCCTCGCGCACGCAGAACTCCACCGAAGAAATTCAGCAAATGATCCAGCGTTTGCATGCGGCAGTGAATGCTGCCGTCAAGGCGATGGAAGATGCCAGACAGCGTGCCGCACAAAGCGGCGAGCACGTCGAAAATGCCGCGCAGAGTCTGAACAGCATTGCCAGCGAAGTTTCCGGCATCAACGACATGAACCTGCAAATCGCCGCAGCTGCGGAAGAGCAGAGTGCCGTCGCCGAAGAAATCAACCGCAACATTGCTACCATCAGCCAGATTGCCGACAACACCTCGCACGGTGCTTCGGGTACTCACAAGCAAAGTGAAACCTTGGTCGAGCTGGCGGTGGAGTTGCGCCGACTGGTCAGTCAGTTCAAACTGTAGTCCTGCACCGACACTCGCAAGAGGGACAGTACGATGACAGTTTTTACTACACAACTGCTCGGTAGCGAGCAGTTGGCCGAAGGCACCAAGGCGTTTCATCTGGCCAGACCGGCAGGCTTTGCCTACCTGCCAGGCCAGACCATCGACTTGATGCTGGCCGAAGCAACGGAAGGCACGCCACTGGGCGATGTCAGCCACACCTTTTCACTGGTCAGCGCTCCGCATCAGTCCGACTTGACCATTGCCACCCGCATGCGTGACAGCACATATAAAAACGCGCTGGGCGCTTTGTCTGCCGGTGCCACGCTGCACTTTGAAGGGCCGTTTGGTGATGCACTGGTGCCAGATGACAGCCAGCGCCCGCTGGTGCTGATTGCTGGCGGGATCGGCATTACGCCTTTCATGAGCATCTTGCGTGACGCAGCGGAGCACAAACGTCAGCGTCCGGTACGCCTGCTGTACTCCAACCGCCGTCCCGAAGACACGGCCTTCTTGGCGGAACTGCAGCAGCTGGAACAGGTCAACCCTCACTTCAAACTGATCGCGACCATGACCAACATGGATGCCTCCAGCCAGAACTGGGACGGGCCGACCGGTTACCTGAATGCACAGCGAATCACTGAATACAGCCAGGGCTTGAGCGACCCGCTGTATTTCTTGTCCGGCCCGCCTGCACTGGTCGAAGCCATGTACGACCTGCTGGATGATGCCGGTGTGGATGAAGATGACATCCACAGTGAGAGCTTTTCCGGTTACTAAGGATGCGTTGAATAATGTTGGCGAGGCAGTCAGAACTAGGCAAAAATCAGCGAAAAAGCGCAGTTTACTTGTAGTAAATGAGTATTTTGAGCTGGTTTTTAACAACGTTCTGACCACGCAGGCAATTATTCAGCGTTTCCTTAAATCAACTATCCCTGTTTTGTTCGTATCCTTGTGGTGGCACAAGCAGGATAATCCGGGTGCTGGCACAATAGTCTCAGCGCCCTAACGAACAACACAGGAGACTGATGAATGCTGCACCACGCACAAGATAACCTGACCGCCATGCAAGCCAAAGAACTGGCCCAATACCTGGCCTTTGCTCCCATTGCTTTCAAGGCGGCTCGCAGCTTGTTGCGACTGGGCATTCTTGCAGCGCTGGATGAAGCCCGTAAACAGGGCAGCACGGTAACGCAGCTGGCGCAACAAACCGGAGTCAGTGAGTACGGTGTACAGGTGTTGCTCGACATGGGCATGAGCAGCCGTCTGGTGACGTTTGACGGTGAACATTATCGGCTGGCCAAGACCGGCTATTTTTTGCTGCATGACGACATGAGTCGCGTCAACATGGCCTTTACTGACGATGTTTGTTATCGCGCCATGGAGCATCTGGAAGAAGCCATTCTCGAAGGCAAACCCGCAGGCTTGCGCGAGCTGGGCGACTGGCCGACTATTTATCCGGCCTTGTCTTCGCTGCCGGAACCGGCACGTACCAGCTGGTTCGAGTTTGACCACTTTTACAGTGATCGTGCCTTTCCCGAACTGCTTAAACAGGTTTTTGGTGAGCATGCACCCCAGCATATTGTCGATGTGGGTGCCAATACCGGTCGCTGGGCCAGCCAGTGTTTACGTCACGATCCCCAGGTGCAGATGACCCTGGTAGACCTGCCGCAACAGCTGGAACTGGCTGTTGCCAACCTGCAGGAACAGGGGCTGGCCGAGCGTGTCAGTCTGCATCCGGCCAATATGCTGGAGCCGGATGTACAGCTACCGCAAGTGGGCGACCTCTGGTGGATGAGCCAGTTTCTTGACTGTTTTTCTGCTGTCGAGATCTTGCACATCTTGCGTGCCGCCCATGCAGCCATGCCCGGGCATGCCCAACTGTATATTCTGGAACTGTTCTGGGACCGGCAGCAGCATGCCGCGGCCAGCTATTCACTGAACGCCACCTCGCTGTACTTTACCTGCCTGGCCAACGGCAACAGCCGCTTTTATTACAGCGAACAGTTGCTGCAACTGGCACAGCAGGCAGGCTTCACAATACTGGACACACAAGACGACATCGGCCTGGGCCACACGCTGATCCGGTTGGCCAAAACACCGTCAAGCAACGCCTGACAGTCTGTGCAGGCAGCCGGTTCTGTGATGCCCTTCCTTGTGTGGCAGGCCAATAGTCTATAAAGTCACAATGTTTGACTGGCCATGTTGGCGGTTGGCTATGTATGCCCGCTGGCGTGTTGTGTGGTCGTAGTAGGCGGAATCAGGCGATGATCAATTTCAGCAAGATGCGTTTTCTGGTGGTAGATGACTTCTCCGAGTTCCGCAGTTCAATTCGTGGAATCCTCGGGCTGTTGGCAGTACAGCACATTGACATGGCGGCCAATGGCGAAGCGGTGCTGGAATTATGTCGTCGCAACCGCTATGACGTGATCCTGCACGACTACAACCTTGGCGAAGGCGTCAGCGGCCAGCAAGTGCTGGAACGTCTGCACGCGGAAAACCTGCTGTCGCCACACTGCATTTTCATCATGGTCACGGCTGAAAATACCCAGGCCATGGTGCTGGCCGCCATCGAGTGCGAGCCAGACGACTACCTGAGCAAGCCGTTTAGCAAAGTAGCCCTGCAAACCCGGCTGGAACGCCTGGTGCGGCGCAAACGGGTGCTGGCACCAGTGCTGACTGCGCTGGAACAGGGGGATTGCGAGCAGGTGCTGCACGCCTGTCAGGCCATTGAAGACAAAGACCCGCGCCATGCGGTGCTGTGCAAACGCTATAAAGCCGATGCGCTGTATGAGTTGGGCCGTTTTGGCCAGCTGGAACAATTGCTGGAACAGCAGGCACGCAGTCGCCCGGCGGCCTGGAACCTGCAAATGCT
>CAZBXG010000043.1:0-12270 GCA_964495925.1 uncultured Thiopseudomonas sp. | reverse complement strand
CCGGAAATCAGGTAGTCACCACGAATCCACTGGGTCAGGTCGGCACCAATTACGGGAATTGCACCAAACAGGGAAATGATCACCTGAGCGCCCCAGTATGACATTTGCCCCCATGGCAGCAGATAACCCATGAAAGCTTCAGCCATCAGCGCCAGATAAATCAGCATACCGAAGATCCACACCAGCTCGCGTGGCTTCTGGTAAGACCCATACAGCAGGCCACGGAACATGTGCAGATAAACTACCACAAAGAACGCAGAAGCTCCGGTGGAGTGCAGGTAGCGCAGGATCCAGCCGTATTCGACATCACGCATAATGTACTCAACCGAAGCAAATGCGCCTTCGGCAGATGGCTCGTAACTCATGGTCAGCCAGATTCCGGTAAGGATCTGGTTAACCAGGACCAGCAGAGCCAAAGAACCAAAGAAATAGTAAAAGTTAAAGTTCTTTGGTGCGTAATACTTGGACAGATGGTCTTCCCACATTTTGGTTGCGGGGAAACGGGCATCTACCCACTCCATAAACTTGCTCATCAGGCAGTCTCCTCATCCACACCGATAATGACCACATCCTCTGTTTCATACGAATGCGGAGGAATCGGCAGGTTCAAGGGTGCAGGCTGCGCCTTGTAAACGCGACCTGCCAGGTCGTAACGGGAGCCATGGCAGGCACAGAAGTAGCCACCCAGCCAGTCCGGCCCGAGGTCGACGGGAGCCACTTCCGGACGGAAAGTGGGCGCACAGCCAAGGTGAGTACAGATACCAAGGACAATCAGCAGCTCCGGACGGATCGCACGATTCTTCGGATCAACATAGGCAGGCTGCTCGGACTGCGTGGAGTCCGGATCTGCCAGCACAGGCTCAAGCTTTTCCAGCCCGGCCATTGTTTCCGCAGTACGACGAACCACAAATACCGGTTGTCCGCGCCACTCAGCTACTACCTGCTGACCCGCTTCAACCTTACTGATGTTGATTCGCACCGGTGCGCCCGCCGCCTTGGCTCTGGCGCTGGGTTGCCATGATCCCAGAAACGGGATGGCTGCCCCAGCCGTTCCTGCTGCTCCAACCACAGAAGTGGCGGCAACGAGGAAGCGACGTCGGCCCGCATTCACGCCGTCATTGCTCATTAAGTTGTCTCCCATCAGCTCATCTGGCTTGTCAACAAGCCTATTAGTCAGAAAAAACCGGATGTTTTTTCAATTGGACGAATACTAAAGAAAAGCCGTCCAATTGACAAGATTATCCACCCTGCCCTGTCCCGGTTTCCGCTTTCCTGTCCCGGACACTTAAGCCAGGTCAAATCCCCAGACAAAACAACCGGCCAAAAAAAACGCCCGTCCGGATACGGAGCGGGCGTTTTTGTATAACGCAAAAACCAGCTTAACGCTTGGAGAACTGTGGACGTTTGCGTGCTTTGCGCAGACCCACTTTTTTGCGTTCAACTTCACGTGCATCACGAGTTACAAAACCGGCTTTGCGCAGTTCGCTACGCAGGGTCTCATCATACTCGATCAGCGCACGAGTGATACCGTGACGAATTGCCCCAGCCTGACCCGTGGTACCACCACCGGCAACTGTAATGAATACGTCAAACTTCTCGCCACTCTCGGTCAGTTCCAGCGGCTGACGCACCATCATGCGTGCAGTTTCGCGACCGAAGAAATCTTCGAGGGTGCGGTTGTTAATGGAAATGCTGCCAGTGCCCGGACGCAGGAATACGCGAGCGGTTGCAGTCTTGCGACGGCCTGTGCCGTAGTTTTGATTTGCGGACATGTCTGATATTCCCGTTAAATCTTCAGTTCTTGAGGCTGCTGGGCAGCATGCGGATGCTCGGTACCGGCATAAACTTTCAGCTTGCGGTACATGTCACGACCCAAAGGGCCTTTCGGGAGCATGCCTTTGACGGCACCTTCGATCACACGCTCGGGGGCACGCTCGATCAGCTTCTCGAAGCTGATGGCTTTGATACCGCCCGGGTAACCGGTGTGGGAATAGTAGATTTTGCCGCTGGCTTTGTTGCCGGTAACAGTCACTTTTTCAGCGTTGACGATAACGATGTAATCACCGGTATCAACGTGTGGTGTGTACTCTGGCTTATGCTTGCCGCGCAGGCGACGTGCCACTTCAGTCGCCAAACGACCCAAGGTCTGGCCTGTTGCGTCGATCACGTACCAGTCGCGCTTCACTGTTTCTGGTTTTGCACTAAAAGTTTTCATTGGTTATGGCCTCAGGACCGCACTATCAATGGCGGTAATTCCTAATGAGTAATCTGATTCTTGGCTTGCAGGTCGTCAGAAGCGCTACTTCGTGGGGGCTCGGGTCTCGCGCTGCTTTCTTCCTGTGCGACGGACTTGGCATCTATCCGCCTGTTCCTTCCACCGGTAGGCTATCCGGCAAAAAGAGTCGGACAATTATGCCCACCTGCAAAAAAAATGCAACCTTGAATCACCACGCGACCCGTGCGTCTTTGCCAGACCGGTACACAGACAGTTAATATGGTGCATCGCAGGCCCGGACCCACTGTCCGGCTGTTGCCTGTCTTTCCACCCTGGAGCATGACATGTATTTCCCACCGCTGTTTTCAGCGCTCCGGCAGAGCTTCAAGGCCGGCTATAACTTTTCCTCATTACGCGGTGACATCAGTGCTGGCATTACCGTCGGCATCATTGCCATTCCACTGGCCATGGCGCTGGCCATTGCCGTCGGTGCCGCTCCACAACACGGCCTTTACACCACACTGATTGCCGGCTCACTGATTGCCCTGACCGGCGGCTCTCGCTTCAACGTTTCCGGCCCGACGGCTGCCTTTGTTGTCATTTTGCTTCCGATCACACAAAACTTTGGCATTGGCGGACTGCTGCTATGTACGCTGATGGCTGGCGTCATCCTGATCAGCATGGGCGTGCTACGGGCTGGCGCCCTGCTGCAGTTTATACCTTATCCGGTTGTACTGGGCTTTACTGCCGGAATTGGCGTGGTGATTGCCACTTTGCAAATTCCTGATGCGCTTGGTCTGGGCGAGCTGGGTACTGCCAACAACTATATTGAGCGCATACAACTTATTTTTAGCGGATTGCCACGCATTCAGGCAGGCGATACGCTGGTCGGCGCCCTGACACTGGGAACACTGATCATCTGGCCCAAATTTTTTCCGAAAATCCCCGGCCATCTGATTGCACTGGTTCTCGGCTCGTTGCTGGGCCTGCTGCTGGTATATGCTGGCATGGAGGTCGCCGTGCTGGGCGATCGTTTCAGCTATGAAGTTGACGGGGTCAGTCACCCCGGCATTCCGCCTTTTTTGCCCAGTTTCATCCTGCCCTGGCACTTGCCCGGGCCCGATGGCCAACCTCTGGCATTAAGCTTTGAGCTGTTCCGGCAGTTGTTGGCACCTGCTTTTGCCATTGCGATGCTGGGAGCCATTGAGTCCCTCCTCTGCGCCGTCATCGCCGACGGTATGGCCGGCACTCCGCGTCATGATCCCAATGGCGAATTGCTGGGTCAGGGCCTTGGCAACCTGGTCGCTCCCCTGTTTGGCGGCATCACCGCCACCGCCGCCATTGCCCGCAGTGCCGCCAACGTGCGGGCCGGTGCTTTTTCACCCATCGCCGCCATCATTCACGCTGGTGTAGTACTGCTGGCCATTCTGGTACTGGCTCCCATTTTCACCCACTTGCCAATGGCCGCACTGGCCGCCATGCTGCTGATGGTGGCCTGGAACATGAGCGAGCCCAAGCATGTCTGGCATACCCTGCGTATTGCACCCCGCAATGATGTGCTGGTGCTGCTGACCTGCCTGATCCTGACCGTTCTCTTCGACATGGTACTGGCCGTAGGCGTTGGCCTGTTACTGGCCGCGGGCCTGTTTATCAAGAGCATGAGCGACTGGACCGATACCGCCAGCCTTGACCGCAAGCAGTTCATAGAGCTGCATGACCTGCCCGATTCTGTGGTGCTGTACGCAATTCGCGGACCGCTATTTTTTGCTGCAGCAGAAAAAGCCCTGAGTACCTTGCGCCGCTTCACGCCTGGCCTGCAACTGGTCATCATCGACCTGCGGGCAGTGCCAGTCCTCGACATGACCGCCCTTGCCGCTCTGGTCAGCGTTGTCGCTGATTATCATAAACAGGGCATAGGCATCATTTTTATGGGCGCTCCTCCCCGTGTCCGCCGCAAAATGAGACGCGCAGGCATTCATGTGAAAAAAGGCATGCTGGCCAACGTCGCCACTGCCGACCAAGCCCGTGAACGCTCGCTGGGCTGGTTACGCGCCCGGGGCATCTCCCTAGAAAACGAAACCGCCGGACAAGAGGAACCTGACGCCACCGGCTGCAGCCCGCATACAACGGCCAACCATCCCACTACACTCGGCAAACAGGAATCCGACCTACAATGAACCGCCACAACTCACGTCCCATTGTCATGTGCCTTTCCGGCCATGACCCAATCGGTGGCGCTGGCCTACAGGCCGATATCGAGGCCATTGCGGCCCAGCAATGCCATGCCACTCCGGTCATTACAGCACTGACCATTCAGGACACGGTCAATGTCAGCGATTTTCGTGTGCTCGACCATGACTGGATCAGCGCACAGGCGCGCATCATCTTGGGTGACGTGTCTGTCTCGGCCATCAAGCTGGGCATGCTGGGCTCCAGCGAGATGGTACACACCGCATGTGAAGTGCTGCATATGGCACCTGATGCGCCCGTGGTCTGCGATCCCGTGCTACGGGCCGAGGGTGGCGGCTCGCTGGGCGAAGATGATGTTGGCTATGTATTGCGCGAAAAGCTGCTGCCACTTGCGTTTATTGTCACCCCCAACTTGCCTGAAGCCCGCATCATGGCGGAGCTGCCCGATGGCAGCGCCGATGAATGCGCCGAAGTATTGCTCAAGCATTGTAAAAACCTGCTGATCACCGGTGGCCATGGTCCGGAAAACGAGCTGCATAACCGCCTGTACTTACAAGATGGCAGCCGTCACGACATTCTCCAGCAACGCTTGCCCGGCAAGTATCATGGCTCCGGCTGCACGCTGGCCAGCGCACTGGCTGGCCGACTGGCCTTAGGTGAAGCATTGGCCAGCGCCGTGCGCTCGGCGCTGGACTATACCTGGAACACCCTGCGTGATGCCGAAGCTCCTGGTAAAGGCCAATACATTCCCCGTCGTATTCCACTGGCCTGAGCATGCTGGCTTTTTCCTTGCGCGGTCTCTATGCGATTACTGATAACCAGCTGTTGAATGACGGACGCCTGCTGCCATATTGTGAGTCTGCCCTGAAAGGCGGTGCCCGCCTGCTGCAATACCGTGACAAAACGAATAACACGGAACAGCGCTACCGTGAATCCAGCCAGTTGCTTGAGTTATGCCTGCAATACAACGCACGGCTCATCATCAATGACGACCTCGCATTGGCTGCCAGACTTGGTTGCGACCTGCATCTGGGGCAAGAAGACGGCAGCCTTGTAGCAGCTCGCCAGCAACTGGGCTCGCAAGCAATCATTGGCGCAACCTGCCACCATCACTTGCCTCTGGCAGAACGGGCAGTCGCCGACGGGGCCAGCTACGTGGCCTTTGGCCGTTTTTTCAGCTCACAAACCAAGCCGGGCGAGGTATTGGCCAGCGCTTCTTTGCTACAGCAAGCGCAATCCTTGCACACCCCGGTGGTCGCCATTGGCGGCATTACTCTTGATAACGCAGCACCCCTGATTGCTGGCGGAGCTGCTATGATAGCGGTCATTCATGCGCTGTTTGCCGCACCGTCCGCTACCGAAGTTGAGCGCCGTGCCAGCGCGTTCAGCGCCCTGTTTGACTGATTAGAGGATTCTGCATGTCCCGCTCTGCCACTTTGTTTGAAAACGCCCAAAAACACATTCCTGGCGGTGTAAACTCGCCTGTCCGTGCCTTTGCCGGTGTCGGCGGCACGCCCCTGTTCTTCAAGCACGCCGAAGGTGCCTACGTGGTGGACGAGGACGACAAGCGCTATGTAGACTACATTGGCTCCTGGGGGCCCATGATTCTGGGGCACGGTCATCCCGAAGTGCTGGATGCGGTACGCAATCAGCTGCAGCACGGCCTGTCATACGGTGCTCCAACCGCACTTGAAGTGGAAATGGCCGACCTGGTCAGCCAGCTGGTACCTTCCATGGAAATGATGCGCATGGTCAGCTCCGGCACCGAAGCCACCATGAGCGCCATCCGTCTGGCCCGTGGTTACACCGGCCGCGACAGCATCATTAAGTTTGAAGGTTGCTACCACGGTCACTCTGACAGCCTGCTGGTAAAAGCGGGCTCCGGCGCTCTGACCTTGGGCGTGCCCAGCTCCCCCGGCGTGCCTGCGGCCTTTGCTCAGCACACGCTGACTCTGCCCTACAACGACCTGGATGCCGTTGCCACGTGCTTGGCAGACAAAGGCAACGAGGTCGCCTGTATTATTATTGAGCCGGTTGCCGGTAACATGAACTGCATACCGCCGCTACCCGGCTTTCACGAGGGTCTGCGCCAGCTGTGTGACCAGTACGGTATCGTACTCATTTTTGACGAGGTGATGACCGGCTTCCGTGTAGCCCTTGGCGGCGCACAAGGCCATTACGGCATCACGCCCGACCTGTCTACCTTTGGCAAGGTCATTGGTGGCGGCATGCCGGTCGGCTGCTTTGGCGGCAAAAAAGAAATCATGTCGCACATTGCCCCGCTGGGCCCTGTTTACCAGGCCGGCACCTTGTCCGGCAACCCGCTGGCCATGGCTGCTGGTCTGGCCACCCTGAGGCTGGTCAGCCAGCCCGGTTTCCATGACAAACTGACTGACTACGCCACTCGCCTGCTGACCGGCCTGCAAGAGCGCGCCGATGCCGCCGGCATCGCTTTCACCACCACGCAAGTAGGTGGAATGTTTGGTCTGTTCTTCACCGACAACAAGGACATTCACAACTTTGAAGATGCTGTCGCATGCGATGTCGAGCGCTTCAAGAAGTTCTTCCACCTGATGCTGGATGGCGGCGTTTATCTGGCGCCCAGCGCATTTGAAGCAGGCTTTGTCTCGGCTGCCATGGGCGAAACCGAGCTGCAAATCACCCTGGACGCCGCAGAAAAGGCATTCAAGGCACTGGCCTAATATTTTGTCCGTGGACGCAACCGCACCGGTTCGCGTTCACGGGTCACTCCGGTCCGGTTGCCGCAATCATGCTCAGCCCGGCCAGCGACTCACCCAATACCCGTTCATGCCCGGCAAATGCCAGCTCTACCGCGGTACCTTGCAGCCACAACTGCTGATTTGCCAGCAACACCCCCCTCAACTGCTGTTCCTGCCCGGCACTCAGCACGCCATCCAGACAGTAAAGCAGCTGTTGTTGCGGTTTCAGCATCAACATTTGCCGTAACCCGGTCAATGAAAACTCGCCCGGCAACCACAGTACCGCCTGCTGTTTTTCCTGCAACTCCAGTGCCAGCAGCAAGGTACGCCAGGACGCGGTCCGCACACCACCCACCACCAGCAAACCTTGCCGTTTTTTGCCCGCACCTTGCGACCAGTAACGCAATGCATAGCGTATCAGGCCGGCCTGCAGCAAACCCTCCAGCGCTGACGCCGACACATGGCTTGCCAGGCGGGCAAACAGCGGCAGCAATACCTGCTGGCGGCACCAGCTGGCTGGGTATTGTTTGAACAGCTCCTGCAAGATCCCCGCCAGCCCGTCGACACTGAACTGCTCCAGCTCTGCAAGCAGCTGCGACTGCAGTTCCAGCGCATCCTGGTCTTGTCCCGGACTGGGCAGTGGCTCGTCACTGTCCAACAGCGGGTGAAGCTTGCGCAACGGCACACCGCGCTCAATCAACGTCAAAACCCGCATGACCCGCTCGACATCTTCCGCTGTATAGAGCCGATGCCCTTTGGCGGTACGCGCTGGCTTGAGCAAGGCGTAACGTCGCTCCCAGGCGCGCAAAGTAATGCTGTTGACGCCCGTGCGCTTGCTCAGCTCGCCAATCGGAAAGACTGCGGCATCAGAAAAATGCTTATCCGCCATCAAAACCACCTTGTACAATAAATTTTTTCGTATAAGATTATCTATACATTTAACCGAACTGTACAAGAAATAACTCATCATGTCAGACCAGTCCTTACGCCTTGGCATCAGCGCCTGCCTGCTGGGACAGCCGGTACGCTATAACGGTGGCCACAAATTTTCGTCCATCTGCAATCAAGTGCTGGGGCCAGCAGTGGAGTTTGTCAGCTTTTGCCCCGAGCAGGCGGCAGGCTTGGGCACACCCCGGCCAGCGATGCATCTGCGTGGTGAAGCCAGACAGCCGGACTTGGTCCTGGTCAAAGGCGGCACTGATCTCAGCGCTCAGCTACAGGCTGGCTATCGTGACCTGCTGGACAGCTTTGATAATCTGGACGGCTTTGTCCTGATGCAAAAGTCCCCCAGCTGCGGCCTTTTCCGGGTCAGGCTGTATGACCAGGAAGGCCGGCAAAAACGCGAGCACAGCACCGGGCTGTTTGCCAAAGCGCTGCAGCAACGCTTTCCCCTGCTGCCACTGGAGGAAGAAGGGCGCCTGCACAATCCGCAGTTGTTTGACAATTTCATGCTGCGGGTACAGGCCCGTCACCACTTCCGCCATCAGGTACTGGCACAGCCGTCACAGAGGGCGCTGACACAGTTTCATGCCCGCTACAAATACCTCTTGATGGCACACAGCCCACAGCTGACACGCAACATGGGGCGCTTTCTGGCCACCGCTCACGACCTGCCGCTGCAGCAGCGTTGTCACCACTATCAGCACCAGCTGATGCAGTGTCTGGGGAAACATGCCAACCGCAAGGGGCACAGCAACGCGCTGCAGCACATGCTGGGCTATTTGCGCAGCACGGTCAGCAGCGATGCCCGACAGCTGATAGCCAAAAGCATCGAGCAGTTCCGCCACGGCCACCAACCCCTGCATGTACCACTGGGCCTGCTGCACCACTATGCTGCCCAGCTCGAACAAGACTACCTAAGCCAGCAACAATATTTTGCACCCTACCCAGCCTGCCTGTACCCCGCCAACCGCACGGAGCACCTGTAACATGCGCCAGCTGGTCTGGCTGCGCAATGATCTGCGCGCCCTTGACAACAGCGCCCTCTACCACGCCATGCAACAAGGTCCGACGCTTGCGCTCTATGTGGTCAGCCCCGCGCAATGGCAACTGCATAATGACGCGCCCATCAAGCTGGATTTTCGCCTGCGTAACCTGCAAACACTGAGCGACAGCCTGCAGCAGCTCAATGTGCCACTGATGGTCATCAAGTGTGACCTGTGGCAGGAATTGCCGCTACAACTGCCTGATTTTTGCCGTCAATGGGGCATCAGCCAGCTGCACATGAACGCCGAATACGGGCTCAACGAGCAGCAACGTGACCACCAATGCCGGGCACAGCTGGAAGCAGCAGGCATTGCAGTCCACAGCCATGGCGATACCAGCCTGCTCCCCCCTGGCAGTCTGCGCACCCAGCAAGGCCAGATGTTCCAGGTGTTTACAGCCTTCAAAAAAGCCTGCTGGCAGCGCCTGCATGCAGCCCCGCCAGTCAGTCTGCCACGCCCCGTTCCGCAAGCACCCACCGGTATTGACAGCCAGCTGGATGCCATACAGCCCCATCTGGCACACAACAGTGACTGGGAACAGCTCTGGCCCGCTGGCGAAGACCATGCCTGGCAGCAACTTAACCATTTTTGCCAGCAGAATATCCACCAGTACCAGCAAGAACGTGACTTTCCGGCGCTGGACAACACCAGCCGCCTATCGCCGGCACTGGCCTGCGGCCTGCTGTCGGTGCGCAGTTGTTGGCAGCAGGCGCTGCTGGTCAATCAGGGAGAGTTTGACAGTGGCAATCAGGGTGTCATTACCTGGCTGACCGAGCTGCTGTGGCGCGAGTTTTACCAGCACCTGCTGGCGCTCCATCCACGCTTGTCCAGAGGCGAGCCTTTTCTGGAAGCGGGCAAGCACATTCACTGGCATAGCAACCCCGAGCACCTGCTCGCCTGGCAACTGGGCAACACAGGCTTTCCGCTGATTGATGCCGCCATGCGCCAGCTCGCCGCGACCGGCTGGATGCACAACCGCCTGCGCATGGTTGTGGCAATGTTTTTCAGCAAAAACCTGCTGCTCGACTGGCGGCTCGGCGAACGCTGGTTTATGCAGCACCTGATTGACGGCGATCTGGCCGCCAATAACGGTGGCTGGCAATGGTGCGCCTCCACCGGTACCGATGCGGCACCCTATTTCCGCATTTTTAATCCGGTTACCCAGTCGCAGCGCTTTGACCCCGACGGACAGTTCATTCGCCGCTGGCTGCCGGAACTGGCACATCTGGACAGCAAGCAGATTCACCTGCCGCAAACCGACAGCGACCTGTTTGCCAGCAACCGCCCCGCTCCGATTGTCGACTTAAAAAGCAGCCGTGCACGAGCGATTGAGGCATTCAGGCAGGCGAACAGTACACAAACCTGAGCCCATCTGCTGCGATTTTGCGCGAACTAGCCAGCTACGCCCCTATGGCATGTGATCTGCCCCAGACAACCTGCACGCCATGCACCGCCCACCACAAGCTCCCTCGCAAGGATCTGCTGAGCGCATTCACGCCAACCAGGTGTCTGGCGCTGATTACAGCCAGCTGGCCGACAACATGAACACCCCGTTCGCCCACATTGTCGCGAACTGCAAATTGCCGGCCGAGGCTGACGCACAGCTGCATATCGTGTTGGCCAACATGATGCAGGGCGTTGACACCATCCAGGGCAAGACCGGCGACCAGCAGCCTGAACAGAGTGTTGCCGGCATGATGGCTGGCAAAGCATCGACCTGAGCCACTAAACCCCAGCCCGACGGCCCACACAACAGCGGGCCGTTTTCTTGCGGAAAACAGACTCTCCACCCGCAAGCGGCACACAACGCCACTGACGGCCACAGGCGCTGACCATCACTCCGGCCAACAGACTATTTACGGATAAAAATCATCATAGTGAACCCGCCGGCCTGATCACTGTGCCCGGCTAGTCCACATCCGTAGCCTGCTCCGCAACATTATGCAAAACAGCATCCAGCAAGCCGGGGAACCTGTCATCCAGATCAGCCTTGCGCAACGAGTTGATATGTGCGGTGCCTTCCATGCGGGTGCAAACCAGCCCGGAGTCGCGCAGCACCCGAAAGTGATGCGACATGGTGGACTTGGGACGGCCGCCATCCAGCTCGCCACAGGTGGCCTCGGCTAACCGCGCCAGTTTGCGCACAATTTCCAGACGCACCGGATCACTCAGCGCATAGAGCACGCGCTCCAGCACAAAGCTGTCCGGCAGGGGATGCTGATAAGATTTCATGCGAAAATCTTAACCGGAAATTTGCTGTCAATCCATTGTTCGACTATTATCGAACTACTATCACCCACTCACAGGTAACACTCATGTCCGCACTTTTCCAGCCCTTTACCCTCAAGGACGTCACCCTGCGCAACCGGATTGCCGTCGCCCCCATGTGCCAATATCAGGCCACTGACGGCAAAGTCAGCGACTGGCATCACATTCACTATGGCAGCCTGGCTCATGGTGGTGCTGGCCTGATCGTGATTGAAGCCACTGCTGTAGCCCCGGAAGGGCGTATCACGCCTTATTGTACCGGCATCTGGAGTGACGAGCTGGCCCAGGAATTCGCTCCCATTGTCAAAACAATCAAGCAGCATGGCGGTGTACCCGGCATTCAGATTGCCCACGCCGGTCGCAAGGCCAGCGCCAACCGCCCCTGGGAAGGTGATGACCATATTCCCAATGATGCACCCCTGGGCTGGCAAACCATTGCGCCATCCCCGCTCGCCTTTGGCCAAAATCTGGACAAGCAACCCGAAGCCATGACGCTGGAAGATATTGCGCGGGTTCGCAATGACTTTGTCGCCGCCGCCAAGCGCGCGCTGGCAGTCGGCTTCGAGTGGCTGGAGCTGCACTTTGCCCACGGTTATCTGGCACAAAGCTTCTTCTCGGAGCACTCCAACCAGCGCACTGACCAGTACGGCGGTAATGCGGAAAACCGTGGACGTTTCCTGCGTGAAACCTTTGCTGCCGTGCGTGAAGTCTGGCCGGAACACTTGCCACTGACCATCCGTTTTGGCGTGCTGGAGTTTGACGGCAACGACGAACAAACCCTCAACGACTCCATTCAGTTGGTGCACGGCATGAAGCGGGACGGCCTCGACATGATTAGCGTCAGCATCGGCTTTAATACACCTGAAGCCAGTATTCCATGGGCACCCGCCTT
>CAZBXG010000042.1:10936-12330 GCA_964495925.1 uncultured Thiopseudomonas sp. | reverse complement strand
GAAGGCGTCATCCGCTTTCAGGGCGAAGAGATCCAGGGGCTGCCCGGCCACAAAATTGCCAACAAAGGTATGATCCGCACCTTTCAGCACGTACGCCTGTTCAACAATATGACCGTGCTGGAAAACCTGCTGGTAGCCCAGCATCGCCTGCTCAACAATAATCTGCTGGCCGGCTTGTTCAAGACTCCCAGGTATCGCGATGCCGAGCAACGTGCGCTGGAACAAGCCCGTTACTGGCTGGACAAGGTAGGACTGCTGGAACATGCCAACCGTGAAGCCGGAACCTTGGCTTATGGCCAACAACGCCACTTGGAAATCATCCGTTGTATGGTCACCAACCCGACCCTGCTGATGCTGGATGAGCCTGCCGCGGGTCTTAACCCGAGCGAGACCGAGGGATTAAAGCATCTGATTGCCGAACTGCGCGATCACCATGACATGACCGTACTGCTAATTGAGCATGACATGAAACTGGTGATGGATATTTCCGACCACATTGTCGTGATCAATCAGGGCGCACCTCTGGCCTCCGGCACGCCCGACGAAGTACGCAACAACCCTGCCGTAATCAAAGCCTATCTGGGAGAAGACTAAGCATGCTCAAGGTCAGTAACCTGAATACCTTTTACGGCAAAATCCAGGCGTTACATGATGTTTCCATCGAAGTAAAACGTGGCGAGATCGTTACCCTGATTGGTGCCAACGGTGCCGGCAAAACCACCCTCATGATGAGCCTGTGCGGCGATCCCAAGCCATCCAGTGGTGATATCGTTTACGAAGGTCAGTCATTGCTTGGCCTGCCAACTGCCCGCATCATGCGTCAGGGACTGGCCATTGTGCCGGAAGGTCGCCGGGTATTTTCCCGCCTGACAGTAGAAGAAAATCTGGCCATGGGGGCGTTTTTTTGCGATGACAAAGAAGTACGCGAAGAGCGTCTGGAACGGGTGCTGGGCCTGTTTCCGCGTCTGCACGAACGCTTTGCCCAGCGCGCCGGCACCATGTCCGGCGGCGAACAACAAATGCTGGCGATTGGCCGCGCCCTGATGAGCGAGCCACGCCTGCTGTTGCTGGACGAGCCCTCACTGGGTTTGGCTCCGATCATCATCCAGCAAATTTTTGCCATTCTGGAGCAGTTGCGTGAAGCCGGTGTCACTGTATTTCTGGTCGAACAAAACGCCAACCAGGCGCTGAAACTGGCCGACCGCGGTTATGTCATGGAGCACGGCCGTATTGTGCTGGAAGATACCGGTGCCAATTTACTGATTAATGAAGATGTGCGGCGGGCTTATCTGGGTGGCTAGAAAAGGATTTTACACCGTGGTGCCTGGGCCGGGTGAAGCACTGCGTCAGGCTACGCTTGTCCGTGTCAGTAAACTGCCACGCACCGCTGAGGC
>CAZBXG010000042.1:0-10836 GCA_964495925.1 uncultured Thiopseudomonas sp. | reverse complement strand
CCTTGTGCGGGTGGAAGGTTAGGTCTCGCTATCGCTGATAGCGAGATGCTGTCGCAGCGCATGGTTGTTGATTCTTGTGTGAGTCTGTTTACCGAGACTTTGTCTACGCTAATGGTGCTTGTTTGCGTGAAGAGGGCTGCCCCCTGAAAAACCTCTATGCATTTAGGCGTTACTAAAACGGCTCTGTGTAACATTGATGGCAAAGCTGTCCTGACCAACACCCAATAAACAAAACGGGACGCACAAGGCGTCCCGTTTTATTACAGCCAGACCATTAATCAGTCTTGCTGGCGAATTGGCTGATCCGGATACCAGGCATCCTGCAATTCGCTGATTTCAATGCTTTCCGGCTCGTTGCGAGCTTTCAGCCAGGTTTCGACAGCGGCACGTTGTTCTGCCGTGACAGAACCACGCGTGCCGAGACAAACCAGTGCGTACTCAGGTCCACCAATCAGGCCCAAACCGTTACGCTCAATGGCTTCGACAACAAAGTCGGAGTAAAAAGCTTCGATAGCGTCATCAGACAGCGCTTCAGGGTATACAACCTGAACTTCAAAACCGAGTTCCTGGAACTCGTCAACACAAAGTTTTTTGCGCAAACGGCGCGAACGATTTTTTGCCATGACAGCCTCCAATTTTCAAGGTGGCTAGTCTACCAGACTTCTCTCCACACACAGCCAAATACTTGAGAAAGGATTACACAACCCACTGCCAAAGCCGGAGCAGCATTTTTTCTTATCCGTTGTTCAGGCATACTATGCAAGCAAATCAATCCGGCCTCTCACCTGCCAATACAGGCCGCACAATTCTTTTATTACTTTGGTTCGATAATCTTTCCGATGCGCAAATCACTACTTTTTATTTGCTCCACCTTGTTGGCAGGCCTGTCTTTGCCTACCCATGCAGCAACCCATCCAGATAATGAAGATATCCAGCGTGTTCTTACCCGCCATCAACTGCCTGCCGATACTCTGGCGCTGGTAGCCCTGCCACTGCGCCCCGGAACGAAAGCCATCACCTACAACGCAGATGCTCCGGTCAACCCCGCCTCAGTGATGAAACTGGTGACCACCTATGCTGCACTGGACACCCTCGGCCCAACCTATACCTGGAAAACCGACCTGCTCACCGATGGCGAAATCGTGGGCGAAACCCTGCATGGCAATTTATATTTTCGCAGCGGCGGAGATCCCAAACTGACCACCGAACGTCTGTGGCTGCTGTTGCGTGACTTGAAATTACAGGGAGTGCGCCACATTCGCGGCAACCTGATTCTTGATGGCAGCTATTACGATATAAAAAGCCTGATCGCTTTCGATGGTGAAGCCAGCGATCTATACCGTCCCTTTATGGTTGAGCCAGATGGCCTGCTGATCAACTTCAACGCCCAGCGCTTTATTGTCCGCACTGACCGTGGCAAAGCTGTTGTTGTCTCAGATCCGCTAGTTCCTGAAGTACAGATCAACAATACCGTTCAGGTCGTGCCGGCCAAGGCTTGCCATACACACACCAGAGTCAGCTTCCAGCCACGCCAGAGCGAACAGCAACTCAGCCTGACCGTATCCGGCACGATTCCTGAAGGTTGCACCAGTGAACGCTACTTTGCCTTTATCGACCATACCCGTTATTCGGCTGGCGTCATCCGCAGCACCTGGGATGACATGGGCGGTACCCTCAGCGGTAAAACCGTACTGGGCACAACCCCATCCAGTGCCAAACTGCTGGCTCGCTTGCCTTCCGCCTCGGTCGCCGACACCATCCGTGACATCAACAAGTTCAGCAACAACACCATTGCCAAGCAATTGTTCATCACGCTTGGAGCACACTTCCGTACGCCCAGTGACGGTGATGATGTTGAGTCCGCTCGTCGCTCCCTGCGCAATTGGTGGCAAGGTCTGGGTATCCAGCAGCCTAGCCTGATCATCGAAAACGGTTCTGGCCTGTCCCGACAAGAGCGGGTTACCGCACGCGAACTGGCCCTGATGCTCCAGCAAGCCGCCAACAGCCCTTATGCCGCAGAATTTCAGGCTTCACTGCCGGTAGTCGGCATTGACGGCACCATGCGCCGCCGCTTGGCCAAGCATCCAATTGCCGGCAACGCCCGGATGAAAACCGGCACGCTAAAAAACGTACGTGCCATTGCCGGCTACAGCAAAGACAAAAACGGCAATGACTGGGCTGTAGTGATCATTGCCAACCACCACCGCAACCTGAACAACGCTGTGCTGGATGACCTGCTCGCCTCGCTATATAGCCAGCAACCAGTACGCTAAAGCACAAAGCGCGACAAGGGTTCAAAACACTCCTTCGTCGCGCCCTTCCAGCATATTGCGTTTGAGCAACACATAGACCGCGCCCGTGCCGCCATGTTTGGGCTGGCATGAGCAAAAACCGAGTACCTGCTGATGTTGCCGCAACCAGGTGTTGACATGGCTTTTCAGCATCGGCTTGCGCCCGTCCAGCCGATTGGCCTTGCCATGGGTCACACGCACACAACGCACTTCCAGCTTGACCGCTTCGGCCAGAAACGCCCACAAATCACTGCGCGCCCGATCCACTGTCATGCCGTGTAAGTCGAGACTGCCTTCAAATGCTATCTGCCCTGCTTTCAAACGGCGCAACTGGCTGTCCTGCACACCATCCCGTCCCCACAACAGAAAGTCTTCCGGACCTACATCCAGCACATACTGATCCGACAGACCATCCACTTTGACCTGCTCACTTGCCTGTATGGCGCGCTGACGAGCCAGCTGCAGATTCTTTTTGTCTGCCGGTTTCTTGCCGGTATCAGCCTGATCCACCTTGATCCGGCGTACTCCCTGCATTTCACGGGCAAACAGGGAAAATTCATTATCGTCGTCAGTCATCTCACTTTCCAAACAAAAACGCCCCACTATTGTGGGGCGTTTTCTACACAACGGCCAAATTACATTTTGGCAATCATGGCATCACCGAACTCGGAGCAGGACAGCAGCTTGGCATCGTCCATCAGGCGCTCAAAGTCATAGGTAACTGTTTTTTCGCCAATGGCACCGTTGATGCCGTCAATCACCAGATCAGCAGCTTCGTTCCAGCCCATGTGACGCAGCATCATTTCTGCAGACAGGATCAGGGAACCAGGGTTGACCTTGTCCTGGCCTGCATACTTAGGTGCAGTACCGTGGGTCGCTTCAAACATGGCAACGCTGTCAGATAGGTTGGCACCAGGAGCAATACCGATACCACCTACCTCGGCTGCCAGGGCATCGGACAGGTAGTCACCGTTCAGGTTCAGGGTGGCAATTACGTCGTACTCGGCCGGACGCAGCAGGATCTGCTGCAGCATGGCATCAGCAATGGCGTCTTTAACAATGACGTTTTTGCCGGTGTTGGGGTTTTTGAACTGCATCCATGGACCACCATCAAGCAGCTCGGCGCCAAACTCGTCACGTGCAACTTCGTAACCCCACTCTTTGAAGGCACCTTCGGTGAACTTCATGATGTTGCCCTTGTGGACAATGGTCAGGGAATCACGATCGTTGTCGATCACATACTGCAGCGCCTTACGTACCAGACGCTTGGTGCCCTGCTCGGAAACCGGCTTGATGCCGATACCGCAACCCTCGGTGAAACGGATTTTGGTAACGCCCATTTCTTCGGTGAGGAACTTGATGATCTTGTCAGCTTCCGGAGTACCGGCCTGCCACTCTACACCGGCGTAGATGTCTTCGGAGTTTTCACGGAAGATCACCATGTCAACGTCTTGCGGACGCTTGACCGGGCTTGGTACACCCTCGAACCAGCGTACAGGACGCAGGCAGACATACAGGTCCAGCTGCTGACGCAGGGCTACGTTCAGAGAACGGATGCCGCCACCGACCGGAGTGGTCAGCGGCCCCTTGATGGACACGACGTAGTCACGTACTGCTTCCAGGGTTTCTTCTGGCAGCCAGGTTTCGGAATCGTAAACCTGAGTGGCTTTCTCACCGGCATAAACCTCCATCCAGGAGATTTTGCGCTGACCACCGTAGGCTTTCTCAACTGCGGCATCAACCACCTTGATCATGACGGGGCTGATATCTGCACCAATACCATCACCCTCGATGTAAGGAATGATAGGGTTGTTAGGAACATTTAAGGACATGTCGGCATTAACAGTGATTTTGTCACCGGCTGGCACCTGGATCTTTTGGTATCCCATGCTGTAACTCCGTGGTTAACGTGGTTTAAAACAAAAAGCTGTCACGCGTGTGGCCTGACAGCGCTAAGAATTCTTCATTCGGCTGCATATGCGACAACAGATATGGCTTATGAGTCACATGTTTTGCAACGCTCGCCATTATAGCATAATTTTGACCGGTTACCTTGCACCTGATCAAGTCGTACCATGCCCGGCGACAAGCAATCATAAGCCGATACGGCTGATCAGGTATTAAGACCTTAGACTTACGAAAGAGCTGAATCATCACCTCTACTACCAACATATCGTTAAAAAACGGCTAAAATCTCCCTTTTCAGGCTCACAATCATTCCTTCCTGCTGCTTCTTCAGCCTGAGCTTCACGTTTTTCCTGCCTTGGACCCCTTGTCACCGGGAGCACACAGATGTCATTTACCCCCCATATCACCGTAGCCAGCATTATCGAGCAAAATGGTCGTTTTTTGTTCGTGCGCGAACACACCAGCCGCGGCATTGCCATCAACCAGCCAGCCGGCCATCTGGAAACCAATGAAACCCTTGAACAAGCCGCCGTGCGTGAAACTCTGGAAGAAACCGGCTGGCACATAGAGCCAGAAGCAATCAGCGGCCTGTATTTGTACCAGGCTCCAAATGGTGTCACCTACCAGCGCCTGTGCTTTGTCGCCAAGGCACTACAATTACAGCCTGATGCCCGGCTGGATGCTGAAATCATCGAGCCACTGTGGCTAACCCTTGACGAACTACAGGATCGCAAGCAGGAATGGCGTAGCCCGCTGGTCATGCAATGCCTGCAAGACTATCTGGCCGGATCACGCTACCCGCTGACGATGCTCAAGGGTATTTTTTAATACCAACCTGATAAACTGCACACATTCAATTGACTTGCCACTGTTAAAATCATGACCCATCTCAACCAAACCCGCGTGATCGTCGGCATGTCCGGCGGTGTTGATTCCTCGGTTGCCGCATTGCTGCTGATGCAGCAAGGCTATCAGGTCGAAGGCCTGTTCATGAAAAACTGGGAAGAAGACGACGGGACCGAATACTGCACGGCCAGAGAAGATCTGGCCGACGCTCAGGCCGTCTGCGACACGCTGGGCATTAAGCTGCACACGGCCAACTTTGCCGCCGAGTACTGGGATAATGTCTTCGAGCATTTCTTGGCCGAATATAAGGCCGGACGCACCCCCAACCCGGACATCCTGTGTAACCGTGAAATCAAGTTCAAGGCGTTTCTCGACTACGCCAAGACCCTCGGTGCCGAACTGATTGCCACCGGGCACTATGTACGTCGTCAGGATGTTGATGGCCACAGCCTGCTGCTCAAAGGTGTAGACGGCAACAAGGATCAGAGCTATTTCTTGCATGCGGTCGGCGGTACAGAAATTGCCCAGAGCCTGTTCCCGATTGGCGAGCTGGAAAAACCGGCAGTACGGGCACTGGCCGAGCAACACGGACTGGTGACAGCCAGCAAAAAAGACTCCACCGGCATCTGTTTTATTGGCGAGCGCCGTTTTACCGATTTCCTCAAGCAATACCTGCCCGCCCAGCCCGGCCCGATTGAAACCACTGACGGCCAGGTGATTGGCGAACATGCCGGACTGATGTACCACACCATCGGCCAACGCCAGGGTCTGGGTATCGGCGGTATGAAAGATGCTAGCGAAGATCCCTGGTATGTACTGGCCAAAGACCTGTCACGCAACGTGCTGATTGTGGGTCAGGGCAATGAACATCCATGGCTGTTCTCACGCAGCCTGGTGGCAAGGCAAGTCAACTGGATCAACCCGGTCGAGCCAGACAAAGTGAGCAACCTGAGTGCCAAAGTGCGCTATCGCCAGCCAGATCAGGCATGTACGATTGAAGTGTTGAATGACGGTTATCAGGTTACCTTTGCTACACCGCAACGAGCAGTCACACTGGGCCAGTCGATTGTATTCTACGATGGCGATATTTGTCTGGGCGGCGGCATCATCGAATCCTGCCAGCCCTGGGATGAAGGAATTCAGCGACCATGACTCCGCTACAAGAACAACTGATAGCCCTGGCCGGCCTGTTTCAGGCTGCACATCTGGTACACAAGCTGGCACAAAACGGCCAGATCAGCGATGCCTCGCTGGAATACATGCTTAATACGCTGCTGGTACGCAATCCGCAATCCACACTGGATGTATACGGCGGTGACGATTATCCGCTGCATGAAGGCTATCGCACATTACAAGCGGCACTGCTGCGCGATGCCCACAATCTACCGCGGGAAAGCCTGCGCTATGCCCTGTCCATGCTCGGCCTTGAGCAACAATTTTCACGGCGTGACGATTTGCTGCAACTGACCGGTGAGCGTCTGGAGCGGATCGGCCAGCAAGCCGATCATCTGGGCATTACCAGCAGTGGCGTGGTCGGTGCCTTCGCCGACCTGTATCAGGACACCATCAGCACTTTCAATGTGCGTATTCAGGTGCATGGCGACATGCGCTATTTGCAGCAGGAAGCCGTAGCGGCCAAAGTCCGTGCCTTGCTGTTTGCCGGCATCCGCTCGGCCCGCCTGTGGCGTCAGCTGGGCGGCAAGCGCTGGCATCTGTTGTTCAAGCGCGGCGCAATGCTGAAACAACTGCAAAATCGACTGTCCCACTGATGCGCAGTGTGCAGCCCTTGCGCGGTGCAGTGCTGCTCGCGCTATCTGCCCTGCTGTTCTCCCTGATGGGTGTGTTTGTGCGCGAAGCTTCTACTAGCGTCAACAATGAAGTCATCGTGTTTTTTCGCAATCTGGTTGGCGTACTGTTTTTTCTGCCACTGGTATTTGCCAAAGGTTTTGCCCCGCTGAAAACAGCGCGACCACTAACCCATCTGAAACGCACCTGCTACGGGCTGGGTGCGATGTACTGTTTTTTCTACGCCATCGCCCACCTGCCATTGGCTGATGCCATGCTGTTTACTTACTCGGCACCAGTATTCACTCCGGTACTCGCATATTTCTGGCTCAAAGAACCACTCACCCAGCGAATGCTATTGCTGTCACTGCTTGGTCTGGCTGGTGTCCTGTTGGTGAGCAAGCCTTCCGGTGCGCTGTTCAGCATGATGTCACTCGTTGGTTTGGCTGCAAGTCTGCTAGCAGCCAGTGCCTTTGTTTCCATCCGTGAAATGAGTGATAGCGAACCGGCATTTCGCATCGTGTTTTACTTTGCTTTTTTCAGCGCCAGCCTGTCTGCCATTCCTCTGACATGGTCCTGGCAACCACTGGATCAGCAACAACTGCTATTACTGTTTGCCGCTGGCTTGTTTGCCGCCGTTGCCCAGTTTGCCATGTCTCGTGCTTATACGCTGGCACCACCCGGCCTGATCGGTCCGGTGGCATACAGTGCAATTATTTTTTCCGGCATCATTGGCTGGATACTCTGGAATGAGGCTCCAGACCTTAGCTCCATCGCCGGTGCAGCACTGATTTTTAGCGCCAGTTTGCTGAGTGTCATACAGAGAAACCGCACAGCCACAACGGTAACAAACAAGAATTAGAAACTTTATCGCCTAGCCAGCAGTCTGCCACCATGTAGAATTCTGGCGGACTGCCGAGACAGCAATCATACGAACCGAATACACAAGACACGAAACGCTATGAGCGAACAATTGAACGACTCCCTGACTAACGCAGAAGTACAGCTGAATGCAGCCGGCAGTTCGGGTGGCTCATCTGCCGGACAAAGCGGACCGGACGATGCGGCTCCTGAGACTACGGCAGCGCCAGTAGACTCTGCCCTGCAAAAAAAACAGGCAACCTGGGCAGCCCTGACTTATGACAGCGTACAAATTTTGCGTCTGGCACCACTGGCTGCCGAGCGCGAGACCGGGCTACGTCCTCTATTGTTTGGTTGTTTGAGCCGCATCAGCAGGCACAGCAAAGAGCTGAGCATGCTGCGCCTCAGCGTATCGTTGCCAGAGCAGAAAAATAATAAAACCACCAACTATCTGGAAATCTGGGTCGACCATCAGGAAAAAGAAATCCGCATCTTGCCTGAACACGGACTGGTGACCGAACCTGGCAACCGGGGCCTTGGACGCCTGTTATTGGCGCAGGCCGCCAGCTGGCTCAACCCCAAATGGCATGGCTATAGTCTGCCCAGCATTGACCTGAAAACCAAGCTGGTCCCCAATGATCTGGCCCGCCTGCGCCGTGACCATGCTTTACAGGCACAGGGTTTGACCGTGACCTATAACGACGGCGTACAGATGAGCGCCCGTTGTGCCGCCATGAGCCTGGAACAGCTGAGCAAAGAATGGAACCGTGAGAAAGTGCGTGTGATGGATCACCTTGAAGCGGCTCACCTGCTACACAGCTCGGATCAGAATCTAAAAGCCCAGACCAGCCAGCTGAATAAGCTGACCGAGCGGGTCGAACTGCTCAAACGCGACGACAACACACTCAGGTTTACCATTTTTACGCTGGTATTTTTCGCTATTTTCCAGGCCGGGCTGCTGATCTGGATGGCGACACGTTAGCTGCCTGCCCCTCATCAGACATCAACGCAGTTCCGTAGTAACAATACGCTACTTGCAGGTGGCAATGCTGCCAGAGCCAGTAACGCATTTGGTCAAACACCTCCCCCTACAAACCACGTCACCTTACACATCCTGCAAGCTGCCACCCATACAGTTGGGCGACTCCGGTGCCTGCTGATTTTTTTCCCATTCTTCCGGCGTGTAGGTATGTTGAGCCAGCGCATAAGGCATGGCATCTTTCAGAGCGGCATACACTGCCTGCTGTCGCCTGACCTTGCTCAGACCGGTAAAAGCTTCCGAGACAATCACCGCCTTGTAGTGGGTTTCCTGACCTCGGCTGTGCATATGGCTTTCATCACTCACTTCCAGAAAAACAGGCTTCAGCACCTGCAAGGCAGACTTGATTTTTTCCAGCATCATGAAATTTCTTCCTCAACTTATAGCAGGCATCAAAGACCTGCTTGAGCATTAACGTACAAAAGCCGGGCCGCTCATCCAGCCCAGTCCTGCTGCTGTACCGGCTAGCGGACGATATTCAGCAGCCCAGCCGCCGGTATAACCCACACGCTGCAATTGCTCACGGATGGCAACAAAGTTCAGCGTACCACTGCCCGGCTCGTTACGGCCAGGACAGTCAGCAAACTGCACATGACCAACTGCATCCCCCAGCTCCGCAATCGCCAGCAGTGGATCAATTCCCTGGCGCGCCATATGATAAATATCCAGCTGGGCCTTGCAGTTTGGCTGCTTCACTTCACGCAGCACATCCAGCTGCTGCTGCGGTGTTTGCAGAAAGAAACCGGACATATCCAGCGGATTGATGGCCTCTGTCAGCACCTGAACATGCAAGCGTGAAAACGCCCGCGCGGCTTCCCGCAGGTTGGCCGCCAGTGTCATGAAGGCCTGCTCGCTGTCCTGCTCCGGCATCAGCCGTCCAGCCAATACATTTATTTTTTCAGGTTTGGCAATCGCCGCGTATTCCAATGCTGTATCCAGTGCTTCGGCAAACTTGCGCTGCCGCTTTGGCTGGCACGCCAGCCCCGGGCCGCCTTCCATCAAATCACCCGCAGGAACATTGAACAGCACCAGCGGCATGTCTTCGGCCTCCAGCTCCCGCTGCAACCGTAACGGCGATACCTCATAAGGAAACTGGATTTCAACCGCATCAAATCCGGCCTGTCGTGCAGCGCCAATCCGCTCCAGCAGGGGCAGTTCGGTAAACAGCATGGAAAGATTGGCAATCAGTTGCATGGTTCCTCCCGGCTGTACAGCCCGATCAGGGTCGCCGGATCACGTTCTGCATTACCGCTGGCCGCATGGGTACGCATCAGTTGCGCGGCAATGCCACTCATCGGTGTGGCACTGCCCTGCTCTTGTGACAGGCGTACGGCCATATCCAGATCTTTCAACAGGGTACGCACATGCCATTTGACCGGTTCAAAATTGCGGCTGGCCATTTGCGGAGCCAGAATCTGCAGCGGTTTACTGTCGGCAAAACCACCAGTTAGCGCCGGAGCCAACAAACCGGCATCCACGCCCGCTTGCTGCGCCAGTGCCACCACTTCGGCAATCACCATCGCATTACAAGCCACGAGCATCTGGTTGCACACCTTAGTTACCTGCCCGCTACCCGCAGGCCCCATGTGGGTCAGGCGCTGGCCGAGCTGCAATAAAATCGGCTCAACACGAGCCAGTACTTCAGCATCACCACCCGCCATCAGAGTCAGGCTGCCTTGCTCGGCTCCCATGACTCCACCAGAAACCGGGACATCCAGCCAGTGCGCACCTTGCTGCGCCACCTGTTTTGCCAGTTCACGGGTAGCCTGCGGGTCAATACTGGAGCAATCAATAATAACCTGCCCCTTGCACAAACCGGGCAACAGCTGTTGCACAACTGTTTGTACTGCTGCTGTGTCCGCCAGACACATAATCAACACATTGGCGCTCGCTGCCAGAGCCTGTGGACTGGCGGCTACTGCAGCACCTTCTGTGTGTAATGGCACACACTTGTCAGCATTACGATTCCAGACCGTCAGTGGATAGCCGGCGGCCAGCAAGCGGCGACACATGGGCAACCCCATCAGACCGATACCGGCAAAACCCACAGGAATTGCTGTGTTGTTCATGATGTCGCTCCTCACACCCAAAACTACTGTCGTACCA
>CAZBXG010000041.1:0-12811 GCA_964495925.1 uncultured Thiopseudomonas sp. | reverse complement strand
GAGTGGGAATAAAACGATAGGGGCGGCCGCTTTGACCGGAGTGCTGCCTCCAACTGCGGAACCAAGTTATTGGAATCACCAGCGAGTAAACCAATGAATACCAGCGAAAAAATTTATTCTGGCAAGACCAAAGACCTGTACGCTCTGGCCAACGGTAACATTCTCCTCGTCTTCAAGGATGATGTGACTGGCGCTGATGGCGTGATCGATCCGGGTGCAAATACCGTTATCGGTCAGGTCGCAGGCAAGGGGCGTAAGTCTCTCGTCATGACTGACTACTTTTTCCAGCGTCTGCATGCGGCCGGCATTCCGACTCATCAGGTGCAGGCTGACCTGGAGCAAGGCACCATGGAAGTACGCCGTGCCGAGCCGCTGGGTAAAGACCTGCAAGGCGGTGGCGGTCTGGAGTTTGTTTGCCGCACGCGCCCCTGGGGCAGCTTCATTCGCCGTTATCAGCAGTACATCCGCGATACTGCACAAAAGCTGGATTATCTCGTGGAAATCACCCTGAAAGATGATGAGCGCGGTGATCCGCTGATCAACGATGACAGTCTGGTTGCCCTTGGTTTGGTTAGCCCGGAGCATCTGGCGGAAGCCAAAGATATTACCCGTCGTGTATGCCGCATTGTCGAAGACGACCTGCTAGGCAAAGACCTGACCCTGATCGACATGAAAATCGAGATTGGCCTGGTTGATGGCAAAGTCGTGGTTATTGATGAAATTTCTGCTGATGCCATGCGCGTGATGAATGCAGCAGGTGAAGTGCTGGAGCATGGTGTGGTGTTTGAAAAACTGATTGGTTAACAGCTTGTGCCGCTGGCTGAGTTCGCCAAAACCAGCGTGATCAAACAGCGACGGATACCGCAAGGTAAAGCCCGCTAAGCAAGCGGGCTTTACCAGCAGGGGATGGATATCTTATCTTTTATGGTCGCAATATCACCTCCTGCTTCTGCCCGGAGATGCCTTTGTTGGCACAAAAGCTTTGAATGCGCCCATCACTATAGCTGACCACAGTGTTAAAGCCACGACCGGGTATATGATTGATTGAAATTGTACGGGACTCGCCTGGCCTGACTTGTAATACTCGTAAATCAGACTGATTCAGATCAAAGCCAAACGTCAGGTGAATAGAGTTCACCAACATGTCGCTGCGGTTGTGGAAAGTGACATGCATGATGTTTTGCTGAGCAGGAGGAGAAAACAGTAGCCAGCCTAACAGAACGCCAGCCAACAATGAGTACATACTGCGCGAGCGCAGGATATCCACTATGTAGTCAAGCCAAGAGTCGTATCGCATCATATTCGCCACTTAAAACAGTGTGGGTGAGAAGCTTGGCAGCATCCGTTAATCAGGGAGGCAATCTGTAATGGCTGGTGTTTTTAGGCTAGCATGCAGCAGGTTGCCGAACAAAGTGACCGGTTGTCGCAAGCACTGCAACCAGCAACAGGCATAACATGACTCAATCCAATATTTGCCCCTGGCCGGGCCAGCACGCCGACTACATTGCCTACCACGATAACGAGTGGGGCGTACCTTGTCACGACAGTCATAAGCTGTTCGAAAAACTATGTCTGGAAGGCCAGCAGGCAGGGTTGAGCTGGCTGGTGGTGCTGCGTAAGCGTGAGCATTACCGACGCTGTTTTTATGGCTTTGCACCGCAGCTGGTGGCGCACATGCCGGATGACGAGCTGGACAGGCTGGCGCAGGATTCAGGCTTGATTCGCCATCGTGCCAAGCTGGAGGCGGTTCGTACCAATGCCCGTGCCTATTTGCGTTTGCAGGAGCAGGGTGTTGATTTTTCTGTCTGGCTCTGGAGTTTTGTCGGCGGTCAGCCGCAGATCAACCAGTTTGCCAGCATGGATGAAGTGCCAACGCAAACGTCTGCGTCACAGGCCATGAGCAAAGCATTGAAAAAAGCAGGTTTTGTTTTTGTTGGTCCGGTTGGCTGTTATGCCTTTATGCAGTCGATGGGCATGGTTAATGACCACCTGACCTGCTGCCACCGCCATCCCCGGGCGAGTATGGTCTAAAGCTGTTTATTAAGGATTATGGTATATTAACGGCATTTTCAGGGAGGTTGTTATGTCCAAACGTTTGAAGATTTGTATCAACACCGGTGGCGGTGATGCCCCCGGGTTGAATGCCGTTATTGAGGCCGTCACCATGGCCGCGCATCACCGGCAGTGGGAAGTGTACGGCATCAAGGCTGGTTATAACGGACTGCTGAACACCAATGACATTGTACGTCTGACACCCAAAGTAGTGGATGGGATTGCCATTCAGGGCGGAACGATTCTGGGCAGCACCAACAAGGGCAATCCGTTTCGCATGCCGGTGTGCAACGTGGCTGGTGACTGTGAAGAACGTGACCTGTCCGATAAGGTGATGGAAAACTTCAAGCGCCTGGGTTTTGATGCCCTGATCGCGGTGGGCGGTGATGGCAGTATGGAAATTGCCAAGCGCTTTTCCGATTTGGGCATGCCGATCATTGGGGTGCCCAAAACCATCGATAACGATCTCGGTGGTACAGAAATGACCTTTGGCTTTGATACCGCGGCTGGTATAGCCACTGAAGCGATTGACCGTTTGCATTCTACGGCTAAATCCCATGACCGCATCATGGTGGTTGAGGTTATGGGGCGTGATGCTGGTTTTATTGCCCTGAACAGTGGTATTTCCGGTAATGCCGATGCAATTCTGATCCCGGAAATTCCTTTCGATATTGATAAGGTTTGTGCCCATCTGATGGGTAACGAACTCAATGGTCGCAAGTATGGCATTGTGGTTGTGGCCGAAGGAGCGATGCCGGTCGATGGTGATGTGGTGATCAAGAGCGAAGCCGGGATGGGCCGTGAGCATGTGGTGCTGGGTGGAATTGCCGAGCATGTCGCACGGGAAATTGCCCTGCGTACCGGCAAGGATACCCGCTCGCTGGTGCTGGGCCACTTGCAGCGTGGCGGCTCGCCAACCACTTTTGACCGCCTGTTGGCGTTGCGTTTTGGTGCTGCGGCAGTGCGTGCAATTGAAGCGGGTAAGTTTGGCCATATGGTGGGGCTGAAGTCGGACACGATTGCCCTGGTCACGCTGGAAGAGGCACTGAGCGTAGTGAAACGTGTCAAGCCGCAGGGCGATACGGTACAGACCGCTCGTGACATGGATATCAGCTTTGGTGACTGACCACGAGCGATAGGTTTGGAGCGCCGGCCTTTGTGCCGGCGTTTTTGTGTTAGGAAAGTAGCAGCATGTTACGGATGACAAACTTTCGACAAGCTTCACCATCGGCAGTGGTTGTGTGAAAATACTGGTACATTTGAATTGACGTTAACAGGACAAATAATGCAGGGGCTCAAGCGCAAGCTGGTGTATGTTGGCTTGTTTGAATTTATCGCCATTTTGATGACCACGACGATTTTGGTCGCGCTGGGACATGATCCGTTTTATTCCGGTTCGGTATCTGTGGTGGTATCGCTGATAGCGGTGTTTTGGAATCTGACCTGGAATACCGGCTTTGAGTTTTGGGAGAGCCGCCAGACCGTACGCGGTCGCGGCCTGCGACGGCGTACAGCACATGCGCTTGGCTTTGAGAGCGGATTGGCGTTGATGACGGTACCGTTGTTTGCCTGGTGGCTGGACATTAGCCTGTGGCAGGCGCTGGTACTGGATGCCGGTTTTTTGCTGTTTTTTCTGGTCTATACCTTCGTTTTTAACTGGTTTTTTGACAGCATCTTTGGTTTGCCGCTGTCTGCCCAATAAGCCGTTTATAGCCAGCGGAGCCAGCGCAGCAGGCTATATTGGATCAGGGCCAGCAGGACGAGTAGCAAGCACAAGGCAAGAAAGCCATAAATGGTGTCACTGCCGGGAATGCCGCCCAGGTTTACGCCCAACAAGCTGGTAACAAAGCTTAGCGGCAGGAAAAACCCGGTAATCACGGTGAGCAGATACATGATGCGCCCCATGCGGATTGATTGCTTGCGTTGCTGGGTATCGAGCACAAAGCCGATCCGCTCACGGCACAGAGCCAATTCTTCCAGATGTCGGGTCAGGTGGTTGCTGATCTCGTTCCAGTCGGCATAGAACTGGTTATCGAGCCAATCGGAGCGATGATGGCCAAGACTGGTCAGCAGATCCAGGGTTGGTAGCAGGTGGCGTCTGAGGCTGGCCGTATTGCGCCGGAGCTGCAGCATTTGCAGTTCGTCACCTTTCTCGTAACCGGGATTTTGCAGCGAGGCTTCTATCTCGTCCACTGTGTTGATTAATGCTTCGATCACGTTATTACTGCGGTCGAACGTGGTTTGCATCAGGACAATCAGCAAACCTGCAGCATCTTTTGGGCCGTAACCCTGATGGAACAAAGCGGCCAAGCCCTGTTCCGGGTTAGCCCGTGGCTGAGCGAATGAGAGTACCAGGCCAGGTTGCACATGCAGTCGTAGTGACAAAAACTCGTGAGTTTGTTCCAGGCTGTCCGGCGACAGGATACGCCAGAACATCAGTAGCGATTGCCCCGAGCTTTGCACCTGTCTGGGGCGGGTGTTTTGCTCCAGCAATAATTGGCGCTCGAAACGGTTGACCCAGCCGCATTTTTTTAGCCAGTGTCGCGTTTGCGGGTGTTCCCGGTCCCAGTGCAGCCAGAGTGTTTGTCCGGCTTCACGCTTGATGGTCTCCAGCTGCTCCAGCTTGACGGGCGAAGCATGACCGGTACCGTCCAGTAAGTACCCTGCCAGCAGAGCATGTTCACTGTTCATGTCTAGAAATCTCTCCTTGGAAGCGGTTGGAAGCCGGGCCAGTCAGTAAAGGATAGGCCACGTTGGTCAAAGAATGAAGGCGATATATGGTTGCGGTGTTAATTAAGATAGAACATAGGTATTGCTTGTGTGAGGCGAAAATTTTGGGTATATCAGTACAGGTAGCATTGCACTGGTTTGCCTGATAACAAGTGTGTCGGGCAATCTGTGTGCAAAGTTGGTGAGTGTAGTCACACTTCCTTTTGACCCAGGAGAGCAATATGGCGAACTACCCGATTGAAAATGTTGAAGGGATTGGCCCGGTGATGGGCGAGAAATTTCGCGAAGCGGGAATCAAGGATACGGATACCTTGTTGCAGCATGTGCTCAAACCGGCACAGCGTAAGGAATTGGCAGAAACAACAGGGATTTCACCCAAGCTGATTTTGCGTTTTGCCAACATGGTTGACCTGTACCGGATCAATGGTGTGGGTTCCGAATACTCGGAGCTGCTGGAAGCAGCAGGGGTGGATACCGTGCCTGAACTGGCTCAACGCAATGCAGCCAATCTGGCCAAGGCGATGGAAGAAGTCAATGAGCAGAAAAACCTGACCCGCCGTGTGCCTACAGAGGCTGAGGTGGCCAAGTGGGTTGCACATGCCAAAGAGCTGCCACGGATGTTGCAGTATTAAACATTGATCTGCACATACGATAACGGGGCCAAATGGCCCCGTTATTGATGGGGTGGGAGTTAGATGATGTCGCGCTCACGTAGCAGCTTCAGCAGTTGTTCAACACATTCATCGACTGTATTCAGTTGGGTGTTGATCACCAGATCGGCATCCAGAGGAATATCATAGGGAAAGGATTCACCGGGAATATTATCCTCATTGGCCGCATATAAACCTTGTGGATCACGTTCGCGGCAGGCTTCCGGTGAAGCTTGTACGTAGACGGTAATCAGCCGCTCCTTGCCAACAATGGCGCGGGCCTGTTCGCGACCTTCGGCATCAGGGGCGACGAACGCGCACAAACTGATCAGGCCGGCTTCATTGAACTGGCGTGCAACCTGGGCGGCACGACGCCAGTTTTCGCTACGACCGGCACGGTCTTGTGCCAGTCCCTTGTTCAGGTTGTGGCGTAAATTCTGTCCGTCAAGCACATAAACAGCGCGACCACTGTCGAACAGTTTACGCTCCAGTGCATAGGCCAACGTACTTTTGCCGGCACCGGACAGGCCGCTGAACAGCAGAGTGGCTGGTTGCTGGCCCAGGCGCAGTTGACGTTCGGCACTGCCAACCCGGCCCTTGCCCAGTTCGCACTGATCGCCGTCACGAACGGGGCTATGGATCATGCCAGCACCCACAGTGATATTGGTCATGCGGTCGATGATGATGAATGCGCCGGTGGTGCGATTATCCTGATAGCTGTCGATGGCCAGAGGCGCATCCAGGCTGATGCTGATTTCGGCCACTTCGTTCAGCTGCAACTGACTGGCAGGGCTTTTTTCCAGATTGTTGACATCAATACGCTGGTCAATCTGCACCACATTGCCGGGAATGTAGCTGGTGGCGCGTTTGAAATCATAGCGCTTGCCCGGTTGTAGTGGTTCTTCGGCCAGCCAGACCAGCGTGGCCTTGAACTGGCTGCCAACCAGCGGCTGGCTGTTGTCGTGTACGATCAGGTCACCACGGGAAATATCAATCTCATCTTCCAGAGTCAGGGTGATTGCCTGGCCGGCAATTGCTGCATCCAGTTCGCCGTCAAATGTGACAATGGATTTCACCCGGCTTTGTGTGCCAGCTGGCAGTACCTTGACTGGGTCTCCCTTGCGGATCTGGCCGCTGGCCAGAGTACCGGCAAAACCACGGAAGTTCAGGTTGGGGCGGTTAACGTATTGCACCGGAAAGCGCATCGGGCTGTTGTCACTGGCATTTTGCAGCGGCACGGTTTCCAGCAGCTGCATCAGGGTCGGGCCTTGATACCATGGCGTGTGCGGGCTGCTATTGACCACGTTATCGCCCTTCAGTGCCGACAGCGGGACAAAGTGCAGTGATGCCGTATCAATATGCAGTGTGCGGGCAAACTCTAGGTACTCATCGCGGATGCTGTTGTAGCGCTGCTCGTCGTAATCCACCAGGTCCATTTTGTTGATCGCTACCACCAGATGACGGATGCCCAGCAGGGAAGCGATATAGCTGTGGCGGCGAGTCTGGTCTTGCACGCCTTTGCGGGCATCAACCAGAATGATGGCCAGATCACAGGTGGAAGCACCAGTGGCCATGTTGCGGGTGTACTGTTCGTGGCCGGGGGTATCGGCAATGATGAACTTGCGCTTGGCCGTGCTGAAATAGCGGTAGGCGACATCAATGGTGATGCCTTGTTCGCGCTCGGCTTGCAGGCCGTCAACCAGCAGTGCCAGATCGACTTCGTCCCCTGTGGTGCCGCTGCGTTTGGAGTCTCGGGTAATGGCTTCGAGATGGTCTTCGTAGATCATCTTGGAGTCATGCAGCAGTCGACCAATCAGCGTGCTTTTGCCGTCATCGACATTGCCACAGGTAAGAAAGCGTAACAGCTCTTTGCGTTCGTGTTGGGCCAGATAACTGAGAATGTCCTGGCTGATTAACTCTGATTGATGACTCATTGGAGGTTTCTCTTTTTGTGTGCTGGTGTGATCTTCAAGGTGGTTTGTGCGTGGGCCTACAGTCGGGCAGACATAAAGACGCCGCAAGTACGTCCATGTAGGCTCCATGTCGCCATCCATGGCGACACAAGCTTTGTGTCTACCCGACTGCAGACCCTTCAAATACCGTGCGGGCTGCAGGTTTTTTTATGCCAGTTTTCGCACACTTTCTTTGGGGGTGGGGGCGTGGCTGGCAGGCTTGTATTCGGACTACAGCTTTTTAATGGCTGATGGCGCTTTGCTCGACGCAACATGGTTTCTTATTCACGCGACAGCAGCTCGCCGCAGGCGGGCCATTCTCCCGCCAACGTCCGCGGTACATTTGGGTCAGGGTGGAGTCTGTGCAACGCATCAGTGAGGTGCCGAAGCTCGCTTCGACGCCGAAACGTAGCGGCAGCACAGACTCCACCCTGACCCAGTCACCGCAAGACAAAAACTAAAAATATCCCTGCCGTTTTTTCTCTTCCATTGACCCGGCTCCATCATGATCGATCACCCGACCCTGCCGTTCCGAAGTCCGGGTCAACAGCATTTCCTGAATAATCTCGGGCAGGGTACTGGCGGTTGACTCCACCGCACCTGTTAAGGGGTAGCAGCCGAGCGTGCGAAAACGCACACTTTTCTTCACGATACGGGATTTTTCCTCCTCGCTCAGATGTTGCAGGATGCGTTCGTCATCAATCAGGATCAGGGTGCCATCGCGTTCGATAACTTCACGCTCGGCAGCAAAATACAGCGGTACAATCGGAATCTGTTCCAAGTAGATGTACTGCCAGATATCCAGCTCGGTCCAGTTGGACAGTGGAAACACACGGATCGACTCACCCTTGTTGATCTTGCCGTTATAAATGTTCCACAGCTCGGGGCGCTGATTTTTCGGGTCCCAGCGGTGATTGCTGTCACGGAACGAATACACCCGCTCCTTGGCGCGGGACTTTTCTTCGTCACGGCGTGCACCACCAAAAGCGGCATCAAAACCATACTTGTCCAGAGCCTGTTTCAGCCCCTCGGTTTTCATGATGTCGGTATGCTTGGCGCTGCCATGCACGAAAGGATTGATGTCCTGGGCAATACCATCGGGATTGATATGAGTAAGCAGGTCGAGCTCGTAGTCGCGCACCATCTTCTCGCGAAAGCTGTACATTTCCTGAAACTTCCAGCGGGTATCCACGTGCATCACCGGGAACGGCAGTTTGCCCGGATAAAATGCCTTGCGTGCCAGATGCAGCATGACAGCGGAGTCTTTGCCGATTGAGTACAGCATTACCGGGTTGTCAAATTCGGCAGCAACTTCGCGGATGATATGGATGCTTTCGGCTTCCAGTTGTTTCAGGTGGGTCAGGGTATCGGCCATGGAGATGCTCGCAACAATCTGGTTATACAGGATGAATGCGAAGCACTTTAAATCAGCAGGCTGTTATAACCAAGTGTCTATCAATACCTAAATCGAATTAAGATATATGCACTGGTGCAATGAGTCGGACGCTTGGGCCAGATGGCCAAGGCTGAAAATAACAGCAGTGTTGTGGGTAAAACAGCCTCAGTTGCCGTCTTTCCAGGGTGCTTGCAGATAGCGGCTACGATTGAAGGTTTCCAGCCATTCCGGCTTGAACACCACCAGCGCGGTAATCACCGTGCCGTTGATAAAGGCTTCGGGGAACGCCACCAGCAACACCATGCCAACAAACTCGTCAAGCCAGGGCGGAAACTCGTAAAGGCCGTTAAACCAGAGCAGGGTAAAGCCGGAAATGGCGCAGAGCACGGCAGTTAGCGCGGCAGGAAAGAAGCAGGAGCAGAAAATATAAACAAACAGGTTGTCGGGCTGAAAACGTTCAACCTGTGCTGCGGCTGTTTCGGCAATCAGTACCGGTAGCAGCACCAGCAGTACACCGTTAATACCGACTGCTATCAGTTCGGGCTGGCCAAAAAATACCACAAACAGCTGGGCAAACAATCCGGCCAGAATTGCCAATGGCCAATGCAGCAGCAGGGTCACCGCTGTCATGCCGATGAAATGTACGGCTACACCGCTGGGAAAATCACGCCGCAACAGCCAGAGCAGACACAGGGCGAACATGGTGCCAAACAGCAGGTGTTGGCGGCGGGTGTCGCTGAACAGCTCGACCCAGGGGGCCTTGTACAGGGCCAGTAGCACCAAGGGGCCATACAGCAGCCAGCCCAGCCACAGGGTCAGATCGTTTAATACCATGCTGGCAATCATGACGTTAACTCCCCGTATGGCTGAGTGTTATCGGTGTGGCGCAGTTTTGCATGGTGCCCCGGGATGCCGGCAAGGCAGGGGCACAGTGCTTGTTTGGCTTCTCGCCGGAATCAGGATTTCAGTGTGTGCCCTGAGCAAAGCCGACCATTTTCAGCGGTTCGGCCTGACTGCCGGGTTGTGCGCCATTAAAGATGTGCGGCCTGATTTTGCCGACCACATGCATTTCACACGGACGACAGTCAAACTTGAGTGTGAGCACCTCGTCGCCGTGCACCAGTTGCATATCGCTGGCGTTATTGCGTACGCCGGTATAGCCCTTGGCCTGTTTTGGGCACAGGTTGAAGGAAAATCGCAGACAATGCTTGGTAATCATGACCGGGACATCGCCTGCTTGCTCGTGTGCCTCGAAAGCGGCATCGATCAGCTGTACGCCGTACTTGTGGTAAAACGCCCGTGCTTTTTCGTTGTACACGTTGGCCAGAAATGATAGCTGGGTGTCGGGGTAGACCGGTGGAGGGTTGCTTACTACTTTGCGACTGCCGCGCGGGTAGGCGGCCAGACGGGCAGCATCCAGCTTGGCAATAGCGTCACGACGCAAACTTTTCAGGTGTGAACCCGGGATGAACCAGGGCTGATCGCTGCTGATGTCAACTTGTTCTGCGTAATAAACCGTGTTGCCCAGCTGACGCAGGTTGTCTTCGAGCTGTTGCAGGCTTTTTTCCGGATTGTTGGACAGGGTAAATGGTCCGTTCAATTTGGCTGTGGCTTCAATGCCTTCCTCACTGCGTACCCGTAGCTGTAATTGTTGCTCATCCAGCTGTACAGACCAGTTCACTGCGATACGGCGTTCGGCAGAAGTTTTTTGCAATGCCTGCTGCCAGTTGTGGTCCATGTTGCGGTTGAGCTCGTGACCAGGACGCAGCTGCTGTAACTCGGCAGGCATTTCGTTGGGCAGCAGGCGGTATTGATAAAACTGCTGGCCGTCCTGAGTGAACTGGGACAACTGTTGTGCCGTGTTGACACGGAAACCTGTTACTTCACGCTTGTACAGCACATTCAGGCCATCGCCATTGGCCAGCGGCACCGTGGTTTGCACCATCAGGTCCTGCTTGCCGACATTGAGCACTTCACCCACTGGCAACCCGACAAATTTGGGTGAATCAAATGCGCCGATATCAATTTTGCGCTTGGTAACAAAGTAGTCGGTGCTGCCACGATGAAAAGTCTGGTCCGGGTCAGGTTTAAAGAAGTGTTCGGTACGGCCACTGGAAGCACGAGCCAGTTCGGGTTTGTCATGCAGGATGGCATCCAGCAGCTGGCGGTAGTGGGCGGTGATATTTTTCACATACCCCATATCCTTGTAGCGGCCTTCAATCTTGAACGAGCGTACGCCGGCTTCAACCAGTGCCAGCAGGTTATCGCTCTGGTTATTGTCTTTCATCGACAGCAGGTGCTTGTCGTAGGCAACGACACCGCCCTGATTGTCTTTCAGGGTGTAAGGCAGGCGGCATGCCTGAGAACAGTCGCCCCGATTGGCGCTGCGGCCGGTCTGGGCATGGGAAATATTGCACTGCCCGGAAAAAGCGACGCAAAGCGCACCGTGGATAAAAAACTCGATGGCTGCATCGACATGCTGGCTGATCTCGCTGATTTGTTGCAGATTCAGCTCGCGGGCCAGCACCAGCTGAGAAAAGCCTGCCTGTGACAGAAAGCGCGCTTTTTCCAGTGAGCGGATATCGCACTGGGTGCTGGCGTGCAGCTCAATAGGCGGAATATCCAGCTCCAGTACGCCCATGTCCTGCACAATCAGTGCATCTACGCCGGCATCATACAGTTCGTGGATTTGCCGGCGGGCCGGTTCCAGTTCATTGTCGTGCAGAATGGTATTCAGGGTGACAAAGACCTTGGCATGATACAGCCGGGCAAACTCCACCAGCCGGGCAATGTCTTGCACGGAGTTGGCAGCATTGTGGCGGGCACCAAAGCCCGGGCCGCCGATATAAATGGCGTCGGCTCCGTGCAAAATGGCTTCACGGGCAATTTCGGCATCACGGGCAGGGCTAAGTAGCTCCAGGTGATGGGCAAGAAGGGACATGGCGAATCAGACTCTAGGCAAGCGGTTGGGTAACTGTTTCCAGAATGGGGTAACAATGGCTTCATGTAGCAGGACCATTGACCGTGCTAGATTACCACAGTCACTGCCGGACAGCGTCCGTTTGCTCGTTTGTCCGTACAGGAAAATCACCTACAAACAAAAGGGTAATGTTTATGCAAAACAAATATCTATCTTATGTTTCGGGCCTGGCGTTGCTGTTGTGTGGCGCGACTACCTTTGCAGCCGATCTGGTCTTGTCTGCAGGAGCCACCGGGCAGGGCGATGCCACCTTGCGTGCCGGTCTGGTCAGTAACTGGAACAAGCAATGGCTGGCAGGAGAGACGGGCTATCTGAGTGGCTACTGGGACGCCGGTTATACCTACTGGGATGGCGGCAGCCGCTCCTCAGCAGCGCACTCCCTGTCGTTTGCTCCCGTGTTTACCTATACCTTTACCAATACCCGCTGGCAGCCTTTTATTGAAGGCGGCATAGGTGTTGCCGCTTTTTCTAAAACCCGGGTCAGCAGCCGCAAACTGGGCACATCCTTCAGCTTTGAAGAGCGCATAGGGGCGGGTATCACCTTGCCCAATAACGGCAAGCTGGGCGTGCGTGCCATGCATTATTCCAATGCCGGTATTAAACAGCCCAACGACGGTATCGAATCTTACGCGCTGTTTTATCAGCACCCGCTATAAGCAAAGTCAGGCCGCCAGCAGCAAACGGACTTCATCCAGCAGTAGCCAGGCGGCCGTAATGGCCAGACTTAACCCCATCAGGGTATTGAATGCCCGCAAGTGACGCGGGTTTTGCAATGCCAGACGCAGCCGGTCGCCCAGCCAGGCCCAGAGCAGCACGCTGGGAATGCTGGCCAGCATGTCGGTGGAGCCAATCAGTGTGGCATGCAGCACAACAGGACCGGTTTCGGGCATGAATAGTGCCGCCATATTGAGCATCATGACCCAGGCCTTGGGGTTGACCCATTGAAACAGCACCATCTGTATAAAGGTTAACGGCTTGCTTTCCTCGCTGGCCTCCGGTGCATTGGCGCGGAAGATTTGCCAGGACAGCCATAACAAATACAGGCAGCCAA
>CAZBXG010000040.1:0-13433 GCA_964495925.1 uncultured Thiopseudomonas sp. | reverse complement strand
GCCCTGTCAGGCAGTACACCCTTGAGCATGAATTTTCCTAATGATCAGATGTGCAAACAAATTGCATTATGCGGCAATTTTCCTTTCTGGCAAATGTCGCTCCTGCCAGTCTTAACTCTGTACTTTTTTCCGGGCAAACATTTCCAGCAACAATACCAGCCCAAATCCAGCGACGGCCAATAGCACTGCCAGCAGCAGCTGTGCATCCTGGCCAGTCAATTCGGCAAACTGCCAGGGCAACAGGTTGGCCTGATTCAACGCAACCTGTTCGCCTGCACTATTGGTGTAAAAACTGGTGATCTGCTTCCATGGCCACACCTTGTTCAAAGAACCGAGCATAACGCCAGTCAATAAAGCCAAAGTCACATCATGAAAACGCTGCAAGGCAAACCTGAGGATGCGGGCAAAGCCAAGTAAACCAAAAGCACAGCCCAATGCAAATACCGCGATTACACCCAGCTCAAGGTTTTTTACCGCGCCGAGCACAAAGTGATACAAGCCCATCAGCAACAACAAAAAACTACCCGAGATACCCGGCAAAATCATCGCGCAAATGGCAATCGCACCGGCAAAAAATAGGCTCAGATAGTCCTGCCCCCAGCTCAATGGAGCAGCCACGGTGATATACCAGGCAGCTAGTGCTCCAACTGCAAATGCCAGCAGGGCACGCAGGTTCCACCGTTTGATTTCACGCCCGACCACCCAGCAGGAAATCAGGATCAGGCCAAAAAAGAACGACCACAGCGGAATGGCCTGATGCTCCAGCAACCAGACAATCAGCCGGGCCAAGGTAAGAATGCTGGTCAAAATACCAGCCAGCAACACCAGCAGGAAATTGGCATGCACCAGCGCCCAGGCTTCGCGCACACGTCCCTTCAGTAGCAACACAATGCCTTGCGGCATTTTTGCCAGCGCATCCAGCAACTGGCCATAAATACCGGAAATAAAGGCAATGGTGCCACCGGATACACCAGGCACCACATCAGCAGCGCCCATCGCAATACCTTTCAAATACAGCAACAGGTATTTTTTCACTGCAAAGCCCCACTTAGCAGCGGAACAAAACGCACCGGATCAAGTTCATGGTAAACAAAGCCTTGTTCGGTATTTTTAATCAGAAACAGACGCTGTTCGCCCTGCTCACTGCCAACCGGAATCACCATTCTCCCGCCTGGAGCCAGCTGGTCCAGCAACGCTTGCGGTACTTCGCTGGCGGCAGCAGTGACCAAAATGCCGTTGTAAGGCGCCAGTGCATTCCAGCCGGTCCAGCCGTCAGCCCAGCGATATACCACATTACGGATGTTCAGCTGTTGCAGACGCTCTTTGGCCCGCTCGTGCAATGCCTGAATGCGCTCAACAGTAAATACCCGTTCAACCAGCTGCGCCAATACCGCAGTCTGGTAACCACAGCCGGTACCAATTTCCAGCACTTTATCCAGCGGGCCATCGGCCAACAGCAGCTCGGTCATGCGCCCGACCATATAGGGCTGGGAGATGGTCTGGTTGTGCCCAATCGGCAATGCGGTATCTTCGTAGGCCCGATGCGATAGCGCTTCGTCAACAAACAGGTGCCGCGGAGTTTGCAAGATGACATCAAGCACCTCCGGGTTACTCAGCCCCTCTTCTGCCAAACGCTGAACCAGCCGCTCGCGGGTACGCTGTGAAGTCATGCCGATACCGCGATGCAAGAGAGTGCTCACAACAGGCCCTCCACCCACTCCTGAACCTCGCCCAGGCGTGCATGAAAGGTACGGTCGAGCTGCAGGGGAGTCACTGTGACATAGCCCTGCTTGATGGCATGAAAATCGGTACCTTCCTCGCCATCCACCTCAGTACCCACTGCCGCCAGCCAGTAACCGGTTTTACCACGCGGATTGACGCTTTTTACCGGTGATGCAGCCCGGGCGCGATGGCCCAGACGAGTCAGTTTGATTCCACGAATTTCATCCAGCGGCAAGTTCGGTATGTTCACGTTCAAGACACTGTGCGGTGGCAATTCCAGTTTATGCTGACCCAGCACAAACTGCCGGGCAAACCAGCTGGCAGTCGGCAGATGAGTGACCTGGCGTGATACCAGTGAAAAAGCGAACGCCGGCCTGGCCAGAAAGCGGCCTTCCAGTGCTGCGGCCACCGTGCCGGAATACAGCACATCATCACCCAGATTGGCGCCCAGATTAATACCGGCCACCACCATATCCATTGGCTGCTCAAGATAGCCGTTCAGGGCCAGATGCACGCAATCGGTTGGTGTACCGTCAACACTAATGAAGCCATTAGCCAGTTCCTGCGGGTGCAAGGGACGGTCCAGCGTCAGCGAGCTGCTGGCTCCGCTACGATCCTGTTGCGGTGCCATCACGGTACACGCAGCAACATCATGCAGCGCTTCATGCAGGGCCGCGAGCCCTGGTGCGTTTACGCCATCATCATTGGCAATCAGGATTCGCATTGCGGATTATCCCCTTCCACAGGTAACAGTTCGACCAGCTCACGCACTACAGCAGTGGCATAACAACCAGTCGGCAAAACAAACTCAAGTTGCAGACAATCGATAGCAGGCCAGCTCCAGCGTAGCCCCTGCACGGGCAACCGCATGATACGCCGTTCCTGCTTGAGCCCTGCCTGCTCCAGCCAGCGACACAGTTTCGGCTCACCCGCTGCTACCGCCTGTTCAATGGACAGTGCTGCACCTTGTGACGGCAGTTCGCCTATACCCCACAGCGCCGCTGTCGGATGCAAGTCGAGCTGTTCCAGTCGGGGGTCACTGCAGTCACTGTCGGCAGCAATAAAAAAGCTGCGGCTTTGCGTGAATGACAACGCATCACCCGGCTGCGCTCGGTTCCAGTTACCGGCAGCCACCCGCTGCGCCAGTATGCGGTTAAACAAGGTACTGCGTGCTGTCGACAGAAGCCTTGAGCGTAAATTGCGACGCTCTGGCAGCTGTTCGTTAGCGGCATAATGCTGCGCCTGCAACAGGTTATGGCCATCATGACCAAAACGCTGCGGGCCATAATAGTTCGGGACACCGTTCCCGGCAATCAGCTGCAAGCGTTGCTCCAGCGCAAGGCGATCCCCCTGCCAACTGGTCAGGCGCAAAACAAAACCATTGGCACTGTGGGCTCCGCGCTGCAACTTGCGGCCATGACGTACCGCTTGCAGAATTCGCAACTGTGGATGCTGCAATGTGCCGGCATCCAGCTCACGTCCCGGCACATGCAAGCTGAACCATTGGCGCGTCAGCGCCTGACGATCTTTCAGACCGGCGTAGCTGATGTGTTTTTGCGACAAACCAAAGGTTTTTGACAGGATGCGTACTGCTTCTTCGGTATTCAGTTCACGCTTTTCCACTTCCAGCCACAGGTGCTCACCACTGCCGGACAAAGGAATATCCAGCACTTCATTGACCTGAAAATCTTCGGCACTGGCCTTGAGCGCCGCCCGGCCACAGGGTTCTCCCCAAGCCGTCGGACCCAGCAGCTGGTTTTCTGTCATTACTGCTCCAACAACACCACTGCGTGTGCAGCAATGCCTTCGTGACGTCCAACAAAACCCAGCGACTCGGTGGTGGTCGCCTTGACGTTGACCTGATCCTCGGTCACTCGCAAATCCTGTGCAATGATGGTACGCATGGCATCAATATGCGGTGCCAGCTTCGGTGCCTGCGCCTCGATGGTGCTGTCCAGATTGACCACACGCCAACCGCGCGAATCCACCATGTCCATCACAGTTTGCAGCAACTGCCTGCTATCGGCACCGCGAAAACGTGGATCGGTATCGGGAAAGTGCCGACCAATATCGCCTAGTGCGAGCGCGCCCAACAATGCATCACACACAGCATGCAGCAACACATCGCCATCAGAATGCGCGACAAATGATTGATGATGCTCGATACGCACCCCGCCAAGAGTGATGTGATCACCGTCCTGAAAACGATGAACATCGTAGCCATGACCGATACGCATCATTTAACTGGCCTCGCCGGCAGGAGCAAAGTGCTCATTCAGGTATTCATTAATCGCGGATGACTCGTACAGCCACTGTACGCCCTGCCCGGTTTCAATCCGCAGACAAGGCACCTGGCTTTTGCCGCCCTGTTCTTCCAGCTCGATGCGGGCTGCAGTGCCGCGCGACGCCTCAACAGTTTGCACCGGCACATTAAGGCGATGCATGTGGCGTCTTACCTTGATGCAAAAAGGACAGGCGCGAAACTGATACAGCTGCAGGCTTTCCGCCTGCTCGTTGACTGTCTGCTGTTCTTCTGCCGAGCGTTTGAGCGCCCTGGGTAAAGTCAGCCAGTTGGCAAATACCAAAATCATACCCAGTCCATTACGCAACGCCTTGACCAACATTCTGTTTTCCTCGATATTACTGTCGTGCCGGAACCTTGGCTCGATAGATTAAAAGGCGCACATTCTAACAGGATTTGCCCTTCAGGGTTATCCGGAGCCCTGCCAGATTCGCTGCTTGCGGCTGCCCTGCTGTTTTTCATCGGCTTTTCACCGTATAATGCTGCTTTTTTGCACACTCACATTCTTCACAGGACTGCATCCATGGCAACTCATGCGACCAACGAATTCCGCTCCGGCCTGCGCGTAATGGTAGAAGGCGAACCTTGCATCATGATTGATGTCGAGTTCGTCAAGCCAGGCAAGGGTCAAGCATTCACCCGCGTAAAAATGCGCAACATCCGTACCGACCGTGTCTGGGAGCGCACCTTCAAATCTGGTGAGACTCTGGAAAGCGCCGACATTCAGGAACGCGACATGGAGTTTCTGTACAACGACGGCGAATTCTGGCACTTCATGGCCACCGACGGCTCCTTCGAGCAACTGGCCGCTGGCGAAGATGCTCTGGGTGACACCAAAAAATGGCTGAAAGAGCAGGAAGTCTACACCGTTATGCTGTTTAACGATGCAGTTGTTAGCGTTACGGCTCCCAACTTCATCGAACTGGAAGTCGCCGAAACTGACCCAGGCCTGAAAGGCGATACCGCCCAAGGCGGCTCCAAGCCTGCTACCCTGAGCACCGGCGCGGTTGTCCGCGTACCGCTATTTATCGTCACTGGCGAGAAGCTGAAAATCGATACCCGCACCGGCGAATACGTCAGTCGCGCCTGACTTCCAGCTGCTACACATTATAAGGGAGCCTTCGTGGCTCCCTTTTTACGTCAAGAGACCGCTTTATATGCACAACTGGCAACCCAGCGCATCACTCGCCCAACTGCAGGCCCGGCAACAACTGTATCGCGAAATTCGCGAGTTTTTTTTCCAGCGCAATGCTCTGGAAGTGGAAACCCCACTTCTCAATCAGGCTCCGGTGGCCGATCCGAACATTACTCCCATTCAGGTTGGCGAACGCTGGCTGCATACATCGCCAGAGTATGCAATGAAGCGCATGCTGTGTGCTGGCAGTGGTGACATCTATCAAATATGCAAAGTATTCCGTCAGGGCGAAGCCGGCCGCCGCCACAATCCGGAGTTCAGTATGCTGGAGTGGTATCGCGTTGACTGGAGCCTGCCACAATTAATGCAAGAAGTTGCCGAGCTGCTACAACTGGTGCTTGCGCCCCGCTACCCGCAACTGCCCGTCAAGTTTTACAGCTATCGTCAGGCGCTGCAGGAGTTTGCCGCCCTGGATGTGCTGACCTGCAGCGATCAAGAGATTGCCCAACAAGGCCAGCAACTGGCCAACGCCGATCTTAAACTTGATCGTGACGGCTGGCTGGATGTAATCATGAGTCATCAGGTTGAGCCGGCTCTGCCGATTGACACGCTGGTGTTCATCAACAACTTTCCAGCCTCGCAAGCGGCACTGGCGAAGGTGACACCACAGAATGATGGTGCTGACTGGGCGCAGCGCTTTGAAGTGTTCTTCAACGGCATGGAGCTAGCCAATGGCTACGATGAGCTGCTGGATGCTGACATCCAGCGTCAGCGTTTCGAGCACGAGCTCCAGGGTACCAACCGCCCCTGCGATAAGCGACTGCTGGCTGCCCTGAAGCATGGTCTGCCCGACTGCAGCGGCGTTGCCATGGGGCTCGACCGTTTGCTGTTGCACATCACTGATGCCAAGCATATCCGGGAAGTTTTAAGCTTTGACTGGAGTCATGCGTAAAGCTGCCGACATATTCCTTATCCGGCACAATGACATCTCGCTCCGGCGCACTATTTCCATGCTTGCCAACCTTTACCCTGCATGAAGTCGACCCTAACCATAATCTGGTGTCGACAATGCGTCGTTTTCCTTTTATCCAAAGGTGAATAATTATGAACAACTATAGTATTCGCAGCCGAATTTTGCTGCTTGCCCTGTTACCCGTCATTGCGCTGGCGGCGTTCCTGACCTATTACAATTTCGAGCAAGCCCGAAAAATCGGTGATGAAGCTGTTCGTGACTTCACCCATGACATGGAAGAAAGTAAGCGCCAGGAGCTAAAAAACTATGTTGAACTGGCCAAAACTTCAATTGCGCACCTGTATGAGCAACCGGGTTCGTACAACGATCCAGCCAAACGTGAAGAAGCCTGGAAGATTCTCAGTCAGCTGCGTTTTGACGACTCCGGTAGCACCGGTTACTTCTTTGCCTATGACCCTGACGGTGTCAATGTCATGCATGGTGTCAACCCGGCACTGGTCGGAAAAAACCTGCATGGTTTCAAAGATCCCAACGGCGTACTGATGATTCAGAACTTGCTTGCTGCCGCACAAAAAGGTGGCGACTTTGTTAATTACAGCTGGGAAAATACACAAACCAAAGCCATTGAACCCAAGCTGGGCTATGCCATTACGATTCCCAACTGGAATATCATGCTCGGCACCGGTTTCTGGACCAGCGGCCTGGAACGCGATATTGCAGCCATGCAAAACAATGTGAGTTCCAGTATCCAAAGCACACTCATCGGCTCGGTGACCACCGCGGTTATTGCTCTGATCGTTATTGTTATTTTAGCCCTGCTGGTGGTGCGTACCATCAGCCAGCCGCTGACTTCGGCAGTTCGCGCAATGAACGACGTTGCCCGTGGTGATGGTGACCTGACCCGCCGCCTGCAAATATCCGGCTCCGACGAAATCAGCCAGCTGTCATATGCTTTCAACAGCTTTGCCGATCAGGTGCAAGGTCTGGTCAAGAATATCAACAGCACTTCTGCCACCCTCAACGACTCCTCCATCGAACTGGCGGAAATCATGGTACAGACCGAGCGTGGTACCGAACAGCAGAAAAATGAAAGCGACCAGGTGGCGACTGCCATGGACGAAATGACCGCAACGGCACAGGAAGTCGCCAGCAGCGCCAGCGAGGCTTCACAGGCAGCCCATGATGCAGCCAGTCAGGTTAATGACGCACAGGTACTGGTGGAGCGCACACAAAGTGTCATTTCCGGCTTGTCCGAGCGAGTCACTGAAGGCGTGCACATCATCGAAACCCTTGGCGTTGATGCCCAGCGTATCGACAGTGTGCTGGAAGTGATCCGCAACATTGCCGAGCAAACCAACCTGTTGGCGCTAAATGCCGCGATTGAAGCAGCCCGCGCCGGCGAGTCTGGCCGTGGTTTCTCGGTAGTGGCTGATGAAGTCCGCACGCTGGCCAGCCGCACGCAGTCCAGCATTCAGGAAATTCACCAAACCATTGAAGTCCTGCAAAAAGATGCCGCACAGGCAATCGACACTATCGCCTCGATCAGCGAGTGCAGCGAAGAAACCGTCAGCCAGACCCGTGCTGTCGGTGAAGCCCTGCGCAGCATCACCGAAGCAGTCAATGTCATTAACGACATGAACCTGCAAATTGCCAGTGCAGCAGAAGAGCAAACAGTGGTATCTGGCCATATCAACCAGAACATCCACCAGATTGCCGCCATCAACCAGCAAACCAACGATGGTACCCGCCTGGCCAGCCAGTCCACCAGCCGCCTCAGCGAGCTGGCGGCACAACTGGCTCAGGAAGTCAGCCGCTACCGCGTTTAACGAATCAGCTCGGCAATAGAAAATGGGGCCGCAACCATCAGGTTGTCGGCCCCATTTTTGTTTGAACTGCCAAGTGCAACAGCTCGGCCTTGACCTAGCCGATTTCAATCTTCGGCATTACTGCACCTGCGTGTGCGGCAATGCTCAGGCGGGCACCGACGGTACGCGCCAGTTGCTGATAAATCATGGCTATCTGGCTTTCCGGATCAGCCACAGTGGTCGGTTCGCCGCCATCACACTGCATGCGGATGGCCATCGACAGCGGCATGGATGCCAGCAAGTCAACTTCATACAGGTCGGCCAGGCGCTCACCGCCGCCTTCGCCAAACACATGTTCAATATGACCGCAATTGGAGCAGACATGCATGGCCATATTTTCCACCACACCCAGTACCGGGATGTTCACTTTACGGAACATTTCAATACCTTTTTTCGCATCCAGCAAGGCAATATCTTGCGGCGTAGTCACAATCAGCGCACCTGCCACCGAAGCTTTTTGTGACAGGGTCAGCTGGATATCACCCGTGCCCGGCGGCATGTCCACCACCAGATAGTCCAGCTCGCCCCAGGCCGTTTGCGTCAGCATTTGCAGCAGCGCACCCGAAGCCATCGGGCCACGCCAAACCATCGGTGTCTCGTCATCGGTCAGAAAGGCCATCGACATTACCTTGACGCCCTTTGCTTCGACCGGCACAAAGTACCTCTCGTCCTTGACTCCCGGCCGGGTACCGGCAGGAACGCCAAACATGATGCCCTGGCTCGGACCATAAATGTCGGCATCCAGTACGCCTACCTTGGCGCCTTCACGCGCCAGTGCCAGCGCGAGATTGGCAGCGGTGGTGGACTTGCCGACGCCGCCCTTGCCCGAAGCAACAGCAATGACGTTTTTCACTTGTGACAGCGTATCGGCACCGGCCATGCCTGCCTGCGCCGGTACTTCCCAGTCAACGGTGACGGTCGCACTGCCCACCCCATCCTGTTGTTCCAGCCGCATTTGCAACATTTGCGCCCAGCCAGTTTTGAACTGGTCGGCGGCATAACCCAGCTGCAGTTTTACCTCAACATGCTCACCAGTAATCTGGATTTCCTGCACGCACCCGGCACTGACCGGGTCCTGATTCAAATGTGGATCAATCAGTCCGCGCAATGCGGTTTCGATAAGCTCGCGGCTTGGCTGGGTCATGCATTACTCCTTGAAGGGGAAAACAAAACTGCCTCAGTGTAGGACATTGCCAATTTTTTTGCTGATGAAAAATACGGCATTTTTCGATACACTAGCCCGCTTTACTTCATCTGTTCAGTTGTGAGTACCATGACTTCATCCCGCAAAATTCTTGTTACCAGCGCCCTTCCCTATGCCAACGGATCCATTCATCTTGGCCACATGCTCGAGTATGTCCAGACCGATATCTGGGTGCGTTTCCAGAAGATGCGGGGACACCAGTGCATTTATGTCTGCGCTGACGATGCCCATGGTTCAGCCATCATGCTGCGCGCCGAGCAAGAAGGTGTCACGCCCGAACACCTGATTGATGCCGTGCATGCCGAACACAGTGATGATTTCAATGATTTCCTCGTCGAGTTTGACAACTATTACAGCACGCACAGCGAAGAAAACCGTGAGCTATCCGAACTGATCTACAAACGCCTGAAACAGGCTGGCCATATTGCCACCCGTTCGGTGACGCAGTATTTCGATCCGGAAAAAGGCATGTTTCTGGCTGACCGTTTTATCAAGGGCACCTGCCCGAAGTGTCAAACGGAAGACCAGTACGGCGACAACTGCGAAAAATGCGGTGCCACCTATCACCCAACCGAGCTGAAAAATCCACGCTCAGCCATTTCCGGTGCCACACCGGTGCTGAAAGACTCCGAACACTATTTCTTCAAACTGCCGGACTTCAGCGACATGCTGAAAAGCTGGACCCGTAGTGGTGCCCTGCAAAACTCGGTAGCGAACAAACTGGCCGAATGGCTGGATGCTGGCCTGCAAGAGTGGGATATCTCCCGTGATGCGCCCTACTTTGGTTTTGAAATTCCTGATGCACCCGGTAAATATTTTTACGTCTGGCTGGATGCGCCCATTGGCTATATGGCCAGCTTTAAAAACTTGTGTGCCCGCCGCGACGATCTGGATTTTGACAGCTTTTGGGCAGAAGACTCCACCGCCGAGCTGTATCACTTCATCGGCAAGGACATCATCAACTTCCACGCCCTGTTCTGGCCAGCCATGCTGGAAGGTGCCGGCTACCGCAAGCCGACCGCCGTCAACGTACATGGCTACCTGACCGTTAACGGCGCAAAAATGTCCAAATCACGCGGTACCTTTATCAAGGCTCGCACGTATCTGGATCACCTGCAGCCGCAGTATCTGCGCTATTACTACGCCACCAAGCTGGGCCGTGGTGTTGAAGATCTGGACCTGAATCTGGAAGATTTCATCCACAAAGTGAACTCGGACCTGGTTGGTAAAGTCGTTAACATCGCCAGTCGCTGTGCCGGTTTTGTCCACAAGGGCAACGATGGCGTACTGGTCGAAAGCAATGCTGCTCCAGAGTTGTGGAACAGCTTCCTCGCTGCCGAAGCCAGCATTGCCGACGCCTACGAAAAGCGCGATTTCGCCCGCGCCATGCGCGAAATCATGGCTCTGGCCGATGACGCCAACGCCTGGATTGCCGACAAAGCGCCCTGGGCAATGAACAAGGTCGAAGGCAAGCAAGACGAAGTTCAAGCCATTTGCTCCCTCGGCATCAACCTGTTCAAGCAGCTGGTAATTTACCTCAAGCCCGTGCTGCCCATTCTGGCCGAACAGGCGCAAGAGTTCCTCAATCTGGACAGTCTGGACTGGTCTGATTTGCAAACCCGTCTGGTCAAGCACACTCTAAACCCGTTCAAACCACTGATGACCCGTATTGAGCCGAAACAGGTCGAAGCCATGGTCGAAGCTGCCAAAGAGGATCTGAAAGAAATGGACAATCAGCCACAGAGCAGCGCCGAAGCCAACAGTGAGCCGGGTGAACTGGACAAAGACCCTATTGGTGCAGAAATCAATTTTGATGCCTTTGTTGCAGTTGACCTGCGTATCGCCCTGATTGAAAAGGCAGAATTTGTTGAAGGCGCCGATAAACTGCTCCGCCTGACCCTGAGCCTGGGCAATGGTGTTACCCGCAACGTGTTTTCCGGTATCAAAAGCGCTTATCCCGAGCCGGAAAAACTGGAAGGCCGCCTGACTGCCTACGTCGCCAACCTGGCACCACGCAAAATGAAGTTTGGCATGTCCGAAGGGATGGTGCTGGCTGCTGGCCCCGGCGGCAAAGACATTTTCCTGCTCAGTCCAGACAGCGGTGCAGTGCCAGGACAGCGGATTAGCTAGTCCACTACTCCGGGACAGCAACAATAAACAAGCCCTGCAACACCAATCCAAGCGCTGCAAGGCTTGTTCCGTCTGCGTAATGCTGGCGCAACACACTGTCTACAAGATGGTCCCCACCACACAGCTCGTCAAAAAATATCAAACTGGCTGAAACTTCAGCTGTTTTACCCGACCTGTCATCCCTGGCATCAGGCAGTTTCCGCATCCTTTTCACACCTGCAACAATGACAGCCACCTCAGCCTGACGTATAAATACAGTCTTGCTTCCAGGAACAGCTTCCATGCCCCAACCGATCCAACACCTGCTCGCCGCTTTGCTATTGCTGCCTGCACTGTTCAATGCCCAGGCTGCCGAGCCTTATGGCTACCCGCTGCACAATCCGTTTGAAGCCACCATCGCCGGCACACCACGTTCTTTCATGCCGCCACTGCCCGCCGACAAACAAATTGACGAGAAAGACTACAGCCTCAAGCTGTTGCCCGAGCGTGCGCACGCCCTGCCGGCCAACTTCTGGCCAGTCAAACACTTCAAATATCGGCTAGCCCGACAAAAGCAGGCCGCTCCTTTAATCTTCATCATTGCCGGTACGGGTGCCCGTTATGACGCCACCAGCATGGAGTTTCTGAAAAAGCTGTTTTACGGTGCCGGCTTCCACGTCGTACAGCTTTCCTCGCCAACCAGTTACGACTTCATGGTTTCAGCTTCAGTGTATGCCACACCCGGCTACTCGCCACTGGATGCCGCCGAGCTGTACGCCATCATGCAGCGTATCCACCAGCAACACGACGACCTGCCAGTCAATAGCTGGCACCTGACCGGCTATAGCCTGGGCGCACTGCAAGCTGCTTTTGTTAGCGAACTGGATGCACGCCAACACGCCATAGGTTTGCAGCGCACACTGCTGATCAACCCGCCGGTTAACCTGCTCACCTCGGTCAGCAACCTGGACAAAATGGCCAGAGTCGAAATCGATGACGTACCGGCAGGCGAAACTTTTTATCAATCCCTGCTTGACCGGCTGGCGCGTTTTTTTGAACGCAAAGGCCGTTTTGACCTCAACGAAGCCATGCTGTTCGAGTTCCAGCAATCCAAAGAAGGGCTCAATGACGAGCAGCTTGCCCTGCTGATTGCCAGCGTATTTCGACTGGCCGCCACCGACATCAACTTTGTTTCTGACCTGCTCAACCGGCGCGGTCTGTTCACTTCACCCGACCAGCGCATCAGCGACAGCACCAGTCTGACACCGAACTTCAAACTGGCCCTGATGTGCGACTTCAATTGCTATCTGCGCGAGCAGTTGTTGCCATTTTGGCAAGCCCGCTATCAGCCCGGCGGCACCCCGGAGCAACTGGTGCGGGCCACCAGCCTGTATGCCGTGGAGCAGCACCTGCGTAACAACCCTGATATTGCGGTCATGCACAATGCCAATGACATCATTCTGGGCGAAGGTGATCTTGAGTATTTGCATGATGTATTTGGCCAGCGCCTGACGCTCTACCCGGTCGGCGGGCATTTGGGCAACATGGCCTTTTATACCAATACAGCCGATATTTTGGAGTTTTTTGATGCGCGCCTCTAAATTATTGCTGACTTCCATTCTTTGTTTCAGCAGTGTGCTGGCACACGCCGGGCAACCCGAGTTCACCCATCCACTGAAACAACTGAGATACAGCGAACAGCTGGAGCAATATCAGTTCGAGCGTGCCACGCTGGACGCCCTGCAAGTCAGCGACCCACTAGAGTTGCTCAACCGGCGTATCTATCATTTTAACTACCGCTTTGATCAGTATGTGTTTCTACCCACGGTAAAAATCTACCGGACAGTAACGCCACGCCCACTGCGTAGCGGCATCAGCAACGTCTATAGCAACCTGAAAGAAATCCCGACCATCGCCAACAGCCTGTTACAACTCAAAGGCAAACGCGCCATGCACAGCACTGCCAGGCTGTTGTTCAACACCATTTTTGGGGTTGGCGGAATATGGGATCCCGCTAAGAAAATGGGCCTTGAGCCCGTACGTGAAGACTTTGGCCAGACCCTGGCCCATTACGGCGTCCCGCCCGGTCCGTATCTGATGCTGCCTCTGCTGGGACCCAGCAA
>CAZBXG010000039.1:0-13487 GCA_964495925.1 uncultured Thiopseudomonas sp. | reverse complement strand
GCGACTCAGGGGCGGCTCAATGCCTCCACTGAGCGCCGTAGGAATCCCCGGCCTTAAGGCCGGGGAGGATGTCAAGTAAAGCAACTCAAAGAACTCCAGCCATGACCCGAAAATTATTGACCGCTACCGGCTACGACAAACTGAAAGCCGAGTTGAGCTACCTTGTCCGCGAACACCGGCCTGAAATTACAGCCGTGGTGAGCTGGGCCGCAAGCCTTGGAGACCGCTCGGAAAATGCTGACTACACCGAAAACAAACGTAAGTTACGGCAAATTGACCGTCGAATCCGTTATCTGACCAAACTGTTTGATGTAGCCGAGCGTATTGAGCACAGCCCAGAGCAAGCAGGAAAAATATACTTTGGTGCTTGGTGCGAGCTGGAAAATGATGAAGGAGAAACTTTGCGTTTCCGCATTGTCGGCGATGAAGAAGTGTACGGCGAGAAAAATTACATCTCCCTTCGCTCACCCATGGCCCGCGCCTGCCTTGGTAAAAGCCTGGACGACGAAGTTACCGTGCACACTCCCGAAGGCGACAAGCATTGGTACATTATTGGCATTGACTATCAAAAGTAGCCGAATTTATTCTTGAGCTCAGGCGGCCCTGGATGATTCGTCATGGCAATGACTCCACGAGTTGCGAATTGTTTCATCCGCTCCCTCGCAACTCCCGCGCCCGCTTTAGGGAAACGTCCGGGTAAACACCCAGCGAGATCCTGACCTGTTTGCCAAGCCAGACAAACCGGAAATGCCAGGACTTGTTACCCGCTGGGGACACGAACAGAGATAAGCCATCACCATCCCTTAGCGTATAAGCCTTTGCCTCAGCCCTGGCTTGCCTGACGGCCGTGTCAGAAAGCAACATAATGTACATCCACCCTTATGGTCATACTCGATGTACTAAATTATGTACTAAATATGCGGGGCTGGCAGCCTATGACCACGTAAGACAGCGCAAACGAAAAAAGCCGTAACTGTTTGAAAGTTACGGCTTTTAATCTGATTTCGGATGGTGACGAAAGGTGAAGAAAACAAATAATGGTGCGGACAGAGAGACTCGAACTCTCACACCTCGCGGCGCCAGAACCTAAATCTGGTGTGTCTACCAATTCCACCACGTCCGCAATTGACGCTAGATACCTGCCATCTGGGCAGCTATCCGAAAAATGGGGTGGACGATGGGGATCGAACCCACGACCACAGGAATCACAATCCTGCGCTCTACCGACTGAGCTACGCCCACCATAATTCGGTTACTTGACCATGCACCCATTGGCGCGCCCGGCAGGACTCGAACCTGCGACCATCCGCTTAGAAGGCGGATGCTCTATCCAGCTGAGCTACGGGCGCCTAGTTATTGCTAACTTGGGCTATGAGTCATGACCGTTAGGTCGATGCCTCGTATCCAGCTTTCAGGCTGTGCTTGGCAAGCGGGGCACATGATAGGCATGTTGCCAGAATGTGTCAAGCCCTAAATGGTTTCTTTGCTAAATACTCGCAAAACATCAGGGGTCACTTTGCGGAAACTGGCAGGCATGCGAGAATACCTCATCTTTTTTATCTGTATTGGTGTGTTTCTGTCCATGACTGCACAACTTATCGATGGCAAGGTGATTGCCGCCTCCGTTCGGAGAGATATAGCTGCTTCCGTTAAACAACATATTGCTGCTGGCCAACGTGCGCCAAGCCTGGCTGTGATTCTGGTGGGAACAGATCCCGCATCACAAGTATATGTGGCTCACAAACGCAAAGATTGTGAAGAAGTTGGCTTTACCTCGTTAGCTCATGATCTGCCGGCTACAACTACGCAAGAAGAGCTGACTGTTCTGATTGACCGCTTGAATAGCGATCAGGATATAGACGGAATTTTATTGCAGCTGCCTTTACCGGCACATCTTGATGCCTCGCCACTGCTTGAGCGTATTAATCCGAACAAAGATGTGGACGGTTTTCACCCCTATAACCTGGGACGTCTGGCGCAACGCATGCCAATGCTGCGCCCCTGCACGCCCAAAGGTATCATTACCCTGCTGAACAGCACAGGTGTTGATTTGCACGGACTGGATGCAGTTATTGTAGGAGCTTCCAATATTGTTGGCCGCCCGATGGCGCTAGAGCTGCTGCTGGCTGGCTGCACCACCACCATCACACACCGTTTCACCACCAATCTGGAAGAGCATGTTCGTCGCGCCGATCTGGTGGTGGTTGCTGTTGGCATTCCGGGCCTGGTCAAAGGCGAGTGGATTAAACCTGGCGCGATTGTAATTGACGTAGGCATCAACCGTACCGAAAGTGGCGCACTCGTCGGTGATGTTGGATTTGCTGCCGCCGCAGAGCGTGCTGCCTGGATTACCCCGGTTCCCGGAGGTGTTGGCCCCATGACTCGCGCCTGTCTGCTTGAGAACACACTACAGGCTTACGAAAGCGGGCTATCCAGCTAAAGAAGTGACAGCACAAGAGCCTGTCAGCTGTCCGGTTAAAGTGGCTCTCAGGCCTTGTGGTTTTTAGGGGGCTGTATAGCTAGCTGAGAAACATTACCGTCACGAGCGCGCATAACCACTAGCTAACCTTGGCTACTCGATAAAGGGCCGGTAAAAGCCCCAGACCCGCCAGAACACCTACTGCAAGCACTTTTCCGGGCGCACCAAGCTGGCATCGCAGGTTACAACACTTGCTCCACAATGCAGCGATTAAATGCCTGCACTCGGGGGTCCATCAACACATAAGCGTCCATGCTGTTGGTCACAAACCCTATTGCCAGTCCGTATTCGGGATCGGCATATCCGGTACTGCCACCTGCCCCCGGATGTCCGAACGCCTGCGGTCCCAATCCATAGCTGGCATAGCCGTACTCCTGCTGCTCCAGCATGCAGCCCAGACCAAAACGTGTGTGCGCAAGCAAGGTTCTGTCCATGCCATAACTATGCTCCAGTTGCATTTGCTGCAACAGTTCTTGATCCAGCAACTGTCCCTGTAGCAAGCCATTATAAAAACCGGCCAGAGCGCGGGCATCCGCGTGAGCATTTGCCGCTGGCTGCTGCATGGTGCGCCACTCAAGTTTGTTGCTACTGGTCATCATGGAAGGTGGATTGGTAAATGCCTTGCCGGTCAGGGTCTTTGATTGCAGCATCCGGGCGTACAAACGCTGCGCTACTTCATCGCCTGTGGCGGTTTTCATGCGCGAGACATCACTGACCCGCGTTATTTGCTCCGGCTGCAAGCCCACATGGAACGCCAGCTCCAAAGGAGTCGCAATGCGCCGAGCAATGGCCTCTCCCGGCATGCCATTGTCCACACGCCGGATCAGTTCGCCCAACAGCCAGCCATAGGTCATGGGCGCATAACCGTGAGCTGTACCAGGTGTCCACCAGGGCTGCTGCTGCTCAACCGCAGTGACCATCCGCTGCCAGTCAAACAGGGCCTCTGCTGGCAGCGGCTCCCCTAAAGCCGACACCCCCGAGCGGTGTGCAAGCAGCTGTCGTACTGTAATCGAGGCTTTTCCGGCCTGGGCAAATTCAGGCCAGTAATCAGTCACCAACGCATCCAGCCCGATTTTTCCTTCCTGCACCAGCTGCAACAGGGCCACCGCCAGTACTGGTTTGCCACTGGAAAAGATATTAACCAAAGTGTTTTCCAGCCATGGCTGCTGCCCGGCACGATCAGCAACGCCACCCCAGATATCCACTACCCGCTGGCCATGCTGATACACACAGAGTGCTGCGCCTCGTTGCTGCGGATGCTGCAGCATATTCTCGAACAGCTGAACCAGCGGAGCAAACTCGGGCTCAAAGCAACCCTCAACCTGACGCAATAATTGACTCATTTGCTTCCCCTGCCATGTCGATTCTGGCCCAAGCTGCAGCAAGTAACACCACAAGACGCATAACGTTTGTCCATAATTGGAACACACATTTGCAACTGATGATCACAGTCATCAAAATCAGCTAATCGATCTGCCGGCGAAATGGCGGCAGCGAGTTAAGCAGCGCCTTGCCATACCGCTGCGTTACCAGCCGACGATCAAGAATAGTGACCTGCCCCCTATCCTGCTCGTTACGCAACAAGCGACCACAGGCCTGAATCAGGCGTAACGAAGCATCGGGCACGGCAATTTCCATAAAGGGATTGCCACCTCGTGCTTCAATCCACTCAGCCAGTGCCGCCTCCACGGGATCATCAGGTACCGCAAAAGGAATTTTGGCAATTACTACATGCTGACAATAGTCGCCCGGCAAGTCGATGCCTTCAGCAAAGCTGGCCAATCCGAACAGAACGCTCGGTTCGCCACCATCCACCCGCTTTTTATGCTGATTCAAGGTTTCCTGCCGCGACAAACGCCCTTGCCTCAGCACTCGCTGACGCCATTCACGATCGAGCCCTTCAAACACATCATTCATTTGTTTGCGCGAGGAAAACAGCACCAGCGCACCGCTGTTGCCTTCCAGCAAGGCAGGCAGCTCACGCACAATCGCTTGGCTGTGTGCATCCTGATCGCGAATATCCACACCCAGATCAGGCACATGCAACACACCAGCCTCGGCATAATTGAACGGACTGGGCACCACAGCAGTTTGTGCCACCGCTGGCAAGCCGGCGCGCATCCCGAAACGGTCAAAACGGCCCAGCGCAGTCAGGGTTGCCGAAGTCAGCAAAACCCCGTGCGCCGCATACCAGAGGTGTCGCCGCAAGGTTTCTGCTGCCAGAATCGGGCTGGAATTAACCTCAATGTCTGCGCCCGAGTCAGTCAAGGTCAGCCAGCGGGCTGCCGGAGCCACCTCGACTGCATCTTCGGCGGTAAATGAAGACCAGAGAGCAAGGTTAGCGTCGGCGCGGGTATACAGGCTACCAAACAGCGGAAACCACTCTTCAGCCAATGAGCTGTCCAGTGATGAGCCTGGCTCATCTTCCAGTGCTTTTTTCAGGTAATCGTTAATGCGACTGAGCACATCAGTCAGCTGCATAAAGCCTTTTTTCAGCTCCTGCCCCTGCTCGCGTAGTGCTTCCGGCACCACACCACCAACAAAGCGGTGTCGCGGCTGTTCGTATTCGTTATTGCCGACCGGCGAAAACTCGGCCAGATCCTGGCAGGTCATAAAAACAAACCCCTGCTGCTCGCGTACCGATTTGGCCAGCTGCGGCACCTGCTCCATTAGATTGCCCATATCACCCTGCAACTGGTTTTGCGCGTGCAAGCGGGTGACCGTTTTTTCCATCTGGTTCAGCCACTCTGAAGTGGCTTGCAGGCGGGTACTGTGGGCAAAGTGGTTGATGGCCTTGTCCGGCAGGTGATGTCCTTCGTCAAAAATATACAGGGTGTCTTTCGGATGCGGCAGCACCATGCCGCCGCCCAGTGCCAGGTCTGCCAGTACCAAGTCGTGGTTGGTGACAATGACATCGACCTTTTCCAGTCCTTCCCGCGCCTTGTAGAAAGAACAGCTGTCGTAGTTGCCGCAGCGCCGACCCAGACATTGAGTATGGTCGGTGGTAATAATGCGCCAGGCGCTGTCTTCTACCGCTTCCGGCCAGCTGTCGCGATCACCATCCCAGCGCCCGCGCGCCAAGCGGTCCATCATCTCGCCAAACAATTCTTTGTGTTCATCACTGGCGTCAAGGTGATAGCCCTGCTCGGCCAGCATGTCGGCTTGACGCTGTTCCTGACCATGACTTTCCAGCCAGTGATCCAGCCGGGAAAGACACAGGTAGCGCCCGCGCCCCTTGGCAAGAGCATAGGTAAATTTCAAGCCACTGTTTTTGATGATATCGGGCAGGTCCTTGTCAACGATCTGCTCCTGCAGCGCCACTGTGGCGGTAGCAATTACCAGCCGCTTTTCGGCTTGCCGTGCTACCGGGATGGCAGCCAGGCTGTAGGCCACCGTTTTGCCGGTACCCGTGCCGGCTTCAACGACCACTACTGCCGGATCACCGCTGCGCTCGTTGTTTTCATCCGTCTGGATATTCCCCAGTCCGCGTGCCACCTCGGCAATCATCAGGCGCTGGCCATAGCGGGCCTTGAGGCTTTTTTGTTCCAGAAACCGGCTATACGCGGCCTGAATGGCCTGTTTGAGTTCATCGCTCAGCATTGCAGTCCAACTTGTCCTACTGGATATTTGTTCAGTGCCCAATCATAGCCGGAATTGGTCGGTAATGCCGTGTTTTAGTCGATTTTCTCAATACTCAGATGCGAAATATCCGGGACAATAACGGGCTCGGTTACTGACAGCTGCCCCAAATCACTACCGGATGGTGCAAGGCTGATACCGGAGACATCGACTTCCACCACCTGCTGCTGTGGTTTTTCCACCAGCAAGTCCTCTCCGGCAGCGGCCAAGCCAAAGTCCGGTGCCTGCACATGGGTAAACGCTGCCATATATTCATCACGCGGAACAACGTTCAACATTGCTCGCGCCCTACCTGTCCCGTCTGTTCCTGATGCTGCAGGCTGCACCGGTGCTGACGCTGATGTACCAGTAACTACTGGCTGCCCGGCTTCTTCTACCATTACCACTTCCAGCAGTGCACCCGCCTGTTCAAATGCCAGGCGATATTTTTCTGCTCCGGCAGCATCCAGATCACGCTTGACCACAATACGCCGACCGGAAAAAAACTGTTCAAGTACGGCATCACTGGCTTTGAACAGGCGCTGCAATCCCTGCCTGACCTGTTGCGGCTCTGCTCCAGGCAACGTCTGGCCGGAAAATACAACCTCAAAAGTTTGCATGTCGTATCCTTGAGTTCGATTACAGGCCAGGCAACAGACACCCGGCAATAAAGTGCAGGTCCATTTAAACACAGCTACAACCTGTACTCCACATCACCCGACTGCGTTCCTCCTCGCGTTGCGATAAGCCAGAACTTCCTGCCTTCTTAAATTTATAAAAACACTGTTCAGCTTTGACCTGCCTCCCACCAAAGACAAACCCGCGCCCATGGCCAACACTATTAGCAACAGCTACAATCAATCGCATTCGCTTTTAGCTGCCGGTGGTTTGTAAGTCAGAACCGGCCTCATTAGCCTACACAAGCGATGCTTTTGTTTTAAGGACTTTCCACACGCATGCTTTTGTTTTCCCGTTATCGCCATTACAAGCCCTTGCAGCTGGGCAGCCTTGTTTTGCTGGCTGGCCTGATGAGCGGTTGCAGCACCTGGTTCAGCCGGGACTTTCAAGAACCGGAAGTGCAGCTGACTCATGTTGAGCTGGTTTATGCCCGCTTGCTGGAGCAGGAGTTTTTGCTTGAGTTTCGTGTCGACAACCCGAACGACCGAAGCTTGCCTGTCCGTGGTATCAGCTACAGCCTGAGCATTAACGACATTCCGCTGGGTCGTGGCCAAAGCAACCAATGGCTGACCGTGCCCGCCAACGGCAGCGTACGACTCAAGTTACGGGCACACACCAATCTATGGCGGCATATAAAAAGCGTGAGCGCGCTATTGAAAAAACCAGACCAGCCGATACGCTACGCACTGGAGGCCGAGCTGAAAACCGGCCTGATGTTTAACAAAAAAATTCCGGTCCGCCATCAGGGCAGCTTTACGCCCGGCGATTATCTGAATACGTCTTACTGAGCTGGCCGAGGTCTTATTTGTGAACACTACTTTGCTTATTGTATTGCTGACCGGCCTGCTGCTGATTGCTGGCCTCGCCCTGTATGCGCTGCACATGTGGCGCAAAGTATGGCTCCGACGCAAACAGCTGGAAATCTATAAAAAGGAAGTCACCAGCAAACTGTCTGATGACCTGAAAATCCTTTGTGGCAGTCTGCTCGATGAACAAATGCCCTGGATTGAAGGCTGCATTCGCCTCAAGGTCATTCTGGAGCACTATGATTTTGAGCTCAGCCATGACGAGGCCTATGCCGTATTCCAGGAAGTATTCGTCGCCACTGAACATATCCCTACCCACGAAGCCTGGACTGCACTGAGCAAAGAAGAACGCAATCAGCACGAAGAAACTTTTGCCATTCTGGAAGAGCAATATCGCAGCAACAGTTTTACCGCTGCCCAGCGACTGCTAGAACAACTCGGTGGACGTCTTACAGCAACAGCCAGCGCAGCTGTACAGGACTGGACACCAGAACAGAAACCGTCCGGGCAAACACTGCACTAAGCTTTCAATACGGGATTGACAGCCATTCCCGCATCTAAATCATACCGGCCCGTCCAGCATACGCTGCTCACGGGTGTCTGCAACAAAGCCCAGCATCCAGCCACCAACCGTATCGCCATCATGACTTTGCTGCAGGCTTTCCAGGCTACCGGCATAAAATTCTGGCGTATAAATCCCCTGTCGCAACTGCAACAATGAGCGGGAAAACTCAGCAGTAAACTCCGGGTGCCCCTGAAAACACAACACCTGTCCACCCAACATGAACGCAGCATTTGGGCAAAACTCACTACTGGCCACCAGCTGTGCTCCTTCCGGCAAACGGGTCACCTGATCACGGTGACTGATCAGCATGCGAATGGCCGGTGGACACGCCTGACTCCCCAGTGACGGAACTTGCATCTGATAGCTGTGCACGCCAGCACCCCAGCCCTGCACTGCCCGTTCGGTTTTCCCACCCAGGACCAGCGCCAGAATCTGATGGCCAAAACAAATCCCCAACAGCACATCACCCGCCTGATAGCGCTGTAACAAATACTTCCTCAGCTCAACAATCCAGGCATCTTCACCAAATGCATCTGCTTTGCTGCCTGTCACTAGGAAGGCATCAAACTGCTCCGCCTCGCAGGGATAATCACCGCGAACCACGTTATAGACGGTAAATTCCGCCGGCTGTTGCTGCCTCCCCAGCATGCGGACAAACATTGAACCAAAGCTGTGAAAGTCTGACTGCATCTGTGGATGCAAATCATCGGCTTCCAGAATACAAATCTTGAGCGGCATTTTTCTCCTTCCTGTTTCCAGTTCAATTTGACGGCCAGCACTGCAGCAGTTTACACCAGCCCGGGCATGCCGTTTACAGGGCAGAGTCATTAGCTGACAAACCTGGCTGAGTCTGACAACAACATCGTGACACATTACACCCTGCAACAAAAAACCGGCCTGAACAATGAATGTCCGGCCGGTTTTCAGATTACGCCTATACAACTACTAACGCATGCTTATTCGCGATAACGACGCAATTTCAGCGGTTTGCCAACCACACGGGTATCTTTCAGCTTACCCAGCAAGCGCTCCAGGCCTTCTTCCGGCAACTCGACCAGACTGAAGGTTTCACGAATCTGGATGCGACCAATCGCATCACGCGCCAAGCCACCCTCGTTCAAGATCGCACCCAGCAGATTGCGTGCAGCCACTCCGTCACGGGTACCCAGTGCTGTACGGCAACGTACGCGGCCCAGCTCAGGCAGTGCTGAAGGCTGACGCTCCCGACGACCATCACGTTCAGAACGCTGCCTGCGTTCGCCACGCTCCCCACGTTCGAAGTTACGGTTACGCTCATTACGGGCAGATACCATATCAACCGGATATTCGCGTTCGATGCCAGCCACATCAAACGCCATGCCTTCGGTCAGCTTGCCCAGCAAAGCCAGTGCCAGATCTTCTGGATGACAATCCAGGCTCTGGGTCAGGCGATCGAGCAACGCTTTATGCTGCCCTTTTGCCGACTGCATGCGTGGTTTGAGGTCTGATTGCAAGTTTTCAATCCGTGCTTGCAGCACTGCTGAAGCAACCGGAATTTCAATTGGATCAATTTTCTGGCCAATGACCCGCTCGACCACGCTCAGCATGCGGCGCTCACGCGGTGTTACCAGCAACAGGGCGCGCCCATCCCGGCCAGCACGACCGGTACGGCCAATGCGGTGCACATAAGACTCGGGGTCGTATGGCATATCCACGTTCAGCACATGAGTAATGCGTGGCACGTCCAGTCCGCGGGCCGCAACATCAGTGGCAATAACGATATCCAGCCGACCATCCTTGAGTGAATCAATCACCTGCTCACGGTGGTTCTGTGCGATATCACCATTCAGCGCTGCCACTTTGTAACCCCGCTCCTGCAGCGCAGCGGCCAGGTCCAGGGTTTGCTGCTTGGTACGCACAAAGGCGATCAGTGCATCAAAGTCTTCCACTTCCAACAGGCGCAGCACAGCGTTGGTTTTCTGGTCGGCATGCACCATGATGTGCGCTTGCTCAATTCGCGATACAGTCTGGGTTTTGCTGGCAATTTTGACGTGCTGCGGACTACGCAAATGCTGTTCGGCAATCGCACGAATGGAATGTGGAAGTGTGGCGGAAAACAACACGGTCTGACGGCTTTCTGGTAGCGCCTGGAAAACCACTTCCAGATCATCCATAAAGCCCATCTTCAGCATCTCGTCGGCTTCGTCCAGCACCAGGTAATTAACCGTAGCCAGCAGCTCAGCGTTACGCGACAGGTGATCAACCAGACGACCTGGAGTGGCCACAATTACTTGTGCGCCCTGGCGCAAAGCACGCAACTGCAAGCCCATGGGCGCGCCGCCGTACACTGCAACCACATTGAGGCCCTGCATCTGGCTGGCAAAGGTCTCAAACGCTTCAGCCACTTGCAGTGCCAGCTCGCGGGTTGGCGCCAACACCAGCACCTGCGGCTCACGACGTTGCGGATCAATTTTAGACAAAATGGGTAACGCAAAAGCAGCCGTTTTACCGGTACCGGTTTGTGCCTGACCGATCATGTCCTGACCGGCCATGATGATGGGAATGGATTGTGCCTGAATTGGGGATGGCTCTTCGTAGCCTGCTTTTTCAATAGCTTGCAGAATCGGCGAAGAAATGCCGAGTGCAGCAAAGCTGCCGGTTTCCTGGGTCATGGTATGCCTCGTATGCATCGGCAATACCCAAGAAAGCTGCTTACCCATGAAAGATCGAATCGATCACCCCGGCAACTAGTAGTGAGTATGTGCGCTAAATGCTGTATATAAAAAGAAAGCGGAACCTTGCGGTTCCTTGTACGTCTGGGACGCAACAGTCGAAGTCTGGCTTCGGGGGATTGTCTAATCCTGAACGGGCCCGTAATTAGGGCGCGCATATTATAGCAAATCCACAAACCTATCACAAGGTTACTTTTACGCTTATTTGCAAACCGCTCTCGTTTTATCGCGATATACAGCAGCCCGCAAATCATGCAGGCGGCTGATAAACCAGCTCCCTGCGCGACTGAAACTGCATCCGCTCGCCAGAGAGCGGGTCAGTAAAGGCCAGGCTGCGCGCCAACAGCTGTAAAGGCTGGCTAAAATCATCAATCGCACGACGCTGCGGTTGCGGATAAAAGTCATCGCCCAGAATTGGCGCACCCAAGGCTGCCAGATGCACACGTAGTTGATGCTTGCGGCCGGTCAGCGGAAATAGCTGGTAGTGCCAGTAATCCCTGTAGGTTCGCAGCACCTCAATACGCGTCTCGCTATTGGCTTCACCTGCTTGCTCAGCACTGCGAAAAAAATATTGCGGATCGTTAACAATACGGCTGCGGCGCACATGTGGAAACTGCAGCTGTGACAGCGGTGCAGCCAGCGCTTCATACACCTTGTCAACTTGTTGCTCGCGAAACAGCGCTTGGTACGCATCACGCGTTATCGCCTGCTTGCACAATAGCAGTACGCCAGCGGTTAAACGGTCCAGCCGATGTGCCGGCGTTAGCTCCGGCAGGTTGAAACGCTGCTGCAAACGACGCAGCAAAGTTTGCTCGACATAACTGCCGACAGGTGCTGTGGTCAAAAAATGTGGTTTGTCAGCAACCAGAAAATGATCATTTTCGAACAAAACCTCTTCCATGAAAGGCACAACTGGCTCATGCGTCAGCTCGCGAAAATAAAACACCACCTGCCCTGCCTGACAAAGAGCTTCAACCGGCAAAGGTTGCAACCCGGCATCCAGCACCCTGCCTCGCAACATGCGCTCCCGCCAGATTTCAGGTTCAATACCGGGAAAACGCTGACAAAGAAACTCCAACAGGCTGACCGGACTATTGGCCGGCACGCTAATCCGGCTGGCGCCTTCAGGTTTGCTTATGCTCACCAGCCCGACACCCGTCAGTGCAGCGTATGCTGAACCGATTCCACTTCTTCACTCTCGACAGCCTCATCTTCTGCCAGATGGCCAGCAGCTTCGAGTCCAGCATGAAACATGGCGCGAGCGACATCAATATAGCGATCTTGCAAGAATTCACGGGCCTCGCCCGAGAAGTTCAGGGTAACCAACGGGCTTTCTTCTTCTGAACGGCGCAAGACAATGCGGCCATCCGGTAACTCAACAATTTCCAGAAATGCTTTGGACATAATTCTCTTGGGTTGCACAATGGCAACGAAGGGACAAAAACGGCTGCGCAGTTTAGCAGTAAAACGACCCGGATTCACGTCATGACAATGGCGCGACTCGACAACCGATCAGGCAAGTCCAGGGTTTCCCCATCAAAGCCACATACCAACAAGTCCTCGTTGCATCCATCGTCTGCACACGCATAAACTTTTCCGGCAGCAAACAGAAAGCCGGTTTGCTTGCAGGCAAACCGGCTTTCAGAGCGCAGCAATTACTTCTTGCGCTTGTCTTCTACCTGCCACTGTTTGCCGTCATAGGTCGCACGCCAGCCGGACGGTTTGCCGTCGATTTCGGTCTGCACATACTGCTCCTTGTTTTTACGGCTATAACGCACCACGGCCGGGTTGCCGTCCGGATCATGAGTTGGTGCACTAAACAGAAATTTGTACTTCGGATCAATTTCATCCTTGTGCGGCAACAGCTCGATAATCAGTGGGGCACGGGTTTCCCGCTTTTTCGGGAATTGGCTGGCAGCCAGGAACAGTCCTGCTGCTCCATCACGCAATACATAGGTGTCGTCGACCTTTTGGCACTGCAACTCCGGCATCGGCACCACATCCATTTTGGGTGGTGCGGGCTCACCATTGGCCAGCAGCTTGCGGGTATTTCTACATTCGCTGTTGGTACAGCCGAAATACTTACCGAAGCGCCCTGTTTTCAACTGCATCTCGCTGCCACACTTGTCGCACTCAAGTGATGGGCCGTCATAACCCTTGATGCGGAACTCACCCAGCTCAACCTCAAAGCCTGAGCAGTCCGGGTTATTACCACATACATGCAGCTTGCGGGTTTCATCCAGCAAATAGGCATCCATTGCTGTATCGCACTTTGCACAGCGCTTTTTATGGCGCAACAACAGTGATTCCGATTCGCCATCGTCATCTGCAGCAATTTCATTGCCGGACACCAGGTTCATGGTTGCCTTACAGCGTTCCTTCGGTGGCAATTCGTAACCGGAGCAGCCAAGGAATACGCCAGTACTGGCGGTACGAATCATCATCGGGCGACCACATTCCTTGCAGGGAATATCGGTCAGGGTGGGTGCATTTCGGCGCATGCCGTCCTCGGCACCGTCGGCCAACTCCAGCTTTTGCTTGAAATCACCGTAAAACTCATCCAGCAACTGCTTCCAGTTCAACTTGCCATGGGCAACATCATCCAGCCGCTCTTCCATTTGCGCAGTGAA
>CAZBXG010000038.1:3881-14070 GCA_964495925.1 uncultured Thiopseudomonas sp. | reverse complement strand
GCACATGAAGCCCCGCCACTCCGTGCAAACGGTTGAGAGGGAAAGGGCGGGCGTTGCCCGCCTGCTGTCGCGTGTGGTGGTCGGGTTTGCCTGGTTTGGTTTATCCAGGGAGTAGGTTTGCGTATATCTGTGTGAGTCGCTTTTGTGTATTGGTACAACCTGTTCTAAGCAGAGTTGGTCATGCGGGAATAGACTAAGTAGCGGGTAACCGGCAGTGCGTTTTTCGGCACAAAGTATCCAGTTACCACGCGACAGCAGCGCGGCATCGCCGCGCTAACCTCTCCCAGCAGCAGGTTGTGTTTTTCTGACGGGTGCAGGTCTGTGCCAGGCATCAGCACCTGTGACGAAACGTGTTTCGGCGCGGGTGCGTCAGCCGCAGCATAGACCTGCACCCGCCAGTACACACCGCCCTGCAAAACAACCCCACACACCGCATTGAAAAAACATTTGAAATTAAAAAGAGAACATTATGAGCAAAAAAATTCTAGTTTTACCCGGCGACGGTATTGGCCCGGAAATCATTGCCGAAGCAGTCAAGGTGTTGAACCTGGCCAATGAAAAATACAGCCTGGGTTTTGAGCTGGTTGAAGGCGAGCTGGGCGGTGCTGCCATTGACAAGCATGGCGTACCCTTGGCCGACTCCACGCTGGAGCTGGCAAAGCAAGTAGATGCAGTGCTGCTTGGTGCTGTCGGCGGCCCCAAGTGGGACAATATCGAAAAAAGCATCCGCCCCGAGCGTGGCCTGCTGAAAATCCGCTCCGAACTGGGCCTGTTCGGCAATCTGCGTCCGGCTATTTTGTACCCGCAACTGGCCGATGCCTCCAGCCTCAAGCCAGAAGTCGTATCCGGACTGGATATCCTGATTGTACGTGAGTTGACCGGCGGTATTTATTTCGGCAGCCCGCGTGACACCATCACGCTGGAAAACGGCGAGCGCAAGGCGTTTGATACCCTTCCGTACAGTGAGAGCGAGATCCGCCGTATTGCCAAAGTAGGCTTCGATATGGCACGCTTGCGTGGCAAGAAACTCTGCTCCGTGGACAAGGCCAACGTGCTTGAGTCCAGCCGTCTCTGGCGTGAAGTGGTTGAAGAGGTCGCCAAGGACTATCCGGATGTAGAGCTGAGCCATATGTATGTGGACAACGCAGCCATGCAACTGGTGCGCGCGCCAAAACAGTTTGACGTCATTGTTACCGATAACCTGTTTGGTGATATCCTGTCGGACGAAGCATCCATGCTGACCGGTTCCATTGGCATGCTGCCTTCAGCCTCACTGGATTCCAACAACAAGGGTATGTACGAGCCTTGCCACGGTTCCGCTCCGGACATCGCGGGCAAAGGTCTGGCCAACCCGTTGGCGACCATTTTGTCAGTCTCCATGATGCTGCGCTATACCTTTGATCAGGCAGCGGCAGCAGATGCGATCGAGTTGGCAGTGAGCAAAGTGCTGGACCAGGGCCTGCGTACGGGTGACATCATGTCCGAAGGCATGCGTCAGGTCGGTACTGCCGAAATGGGCGATGCTGTTGTGGCCGCCCTGCAGCAACTGTAAAGGAACATCAATCCGGTTCGGGTCGTGCAATCGCGCGGCCCGGGTCATTGTTAATAAAGGTGTAGTTACATGAAACGAGTTGGACTTGTAGGCTGGCGTGGCATGGTAGGTTCCGTGCTGATGCAGCGCATGCTGGAAGAGCGGGATTTCGACCTGATCGAGCCGGTCTTTTTTACCACCTCCAACGTGGGCGGCCAGGGCCCGGCGATTGGCAAGGATATCCCCGCGCTCAAGGATGCCTACGACATCAACACCCTTAAAGGACTGGATGTCATCCTGACCTGCCAGGGCAGTGACTACACCAATGAGGTTTTCCCCAAGCTGCGTGAGGCAGGCTGGAATGGCTACTGGATTGACGCGGCTTCTGGTTTGCGCATGCAGGACGATGCTATCGTAGTACTGGATCCGGTCAACCGTAAAATGGTTGATCAGGGGCTGGAAAGCGGCATCAAGACTTATGTGGGCGGCAACTGCACGGTCAGCCTGATGCTGATGGGGCTGGGTGGCCTGTTTGAGGCCGGTCTGGTGGAGTGGATGAGTGCCATGACCTATCAGGCAGCCAGTGGCTCCGGCGCACAGAACATGCGTGAGCTGCTCAATCAGATGGGGCATTTGCGTGATGTGGTTGGCGGTGAACTGGCTGATCCGGCCAGTGCAATCCTGGACATTGATCGCAAGGTGGCAGCGGCCCAGCGCAGCGATGATATTCCTGCCGAGCATTTTGGCGTGCCGCTGGCCGGCAGCCTGATCCCCTGGATTGATAGTGCATTGCCCAACGGCCAAAGCCGTGAAGAGTGGAAGGCGCAAGCTGAAACCAACAAGATTCTGGGCCGCTTCAAGAACCCGATTCATATTGATGGTATCTGTGTGCGTGTTGGCGCGATGCGTTGTCACAGTCAGGCGTTGACCATCAAGCTGAACAAGGATGTGCCGCTGGCGGATATTGAAAACCTGATCAGCCAGCACAATCCCTGGGTCAAGCTGGTACCCAACAACCGGGAGCAGACCATGCAGGAGCTGACGCCAACTGCGGTGACCGGCACACTGAACATTCCGGTGGGTCGTCTGCGCAAGCTGAACATGGGTTCGCACTACCTAGGTGCGTTTACCGTTGGTGATCAGTTGTTGTGGGGTGCAGCAGAACCGCTACGACGGATGCTGCGTATCCTGCTGGAGCGCTAAAATAGACATAAAGGCTGCCGCTCAATGGCAGCCTTTTTGTTGGGAGGCAATGTTGGCCGGGCTGCGGCAAATTGTGCTCCAGATCAAAGTTGGGACAGTGTGTATACCTTATAAGTCGAATATTCGGGTTTTACTGTTGCTAAAAGCCGAATGGTCAAAGATACTTACGCAGTCAATTGAAAGGTGATTCTAGTTGGCCACGCTGCTGGCGGCAGACAGTGACTAATAAAGAGAGAGCCGGGCCGCTGCTCCTAAGTGGTACTGGAGCGGGAATCTCCGAATAATAAGGGAAATGCTATATGCTTCAGGTTCGCAAACTGGTATTGGCAGTAGCCGCTGCTACCTCTATGGCTTCCGGCATGGCGCATGCGCTGGGGCTGGGAGAAGTGTCGGTCAAGTCGGCCTTGAATGAGCCACTGGTGGCAGAAATCGAACTGCTCGACACCAAGGGGTTGAGCACTGAAGAAATCAGGTCAACACTCGCTTCGGCAGAAGACTTCAGCCGTGCTGGTGTGGATCGTCAGTTTTTTCTCAATAACCTGAAATTTACGCCGGTTGTTGGCCAAAATGGCAAAAGTTTTGTCCGGGTTACCAGTACCCAGGCAGTGCGCGAACCCTTCCTGAACTTCTTGCTGGAAGTGTATTGGCCGGCGGGCAGGGTGTTGAAAGAGTACACGTTACTGCTTGATCCGCCGCTGTATACACCACAGGAAGTGGTCTATGGCAGTGCGCCAGTGACCACTCCGCTACCGGCGGCTACACGGATGCCGGAGCCTCGTCCGGTAATCTCGCAACGAAGCCAGCCAGCCGTTGCTTCAGCTCCTCGCCAGCAGACTGCAGCTGCTCCTTTGGGTGACAGCTATCGGGTGCAGCAAAATGACACGCTGTGGGAGATTGCCCTGCGGGCTGATCGCGCCGGTGGCAGCGTACACCAGACCATGCTGGCCATTCAGGATCTAAATCCGGATGCTTTTATTGATGGCAACCTGAACCGCTTGAAAAGTGGTCAAACGTTAAAGCTGCCGAATGCAGAGCAAATCAGACAGCGCAGCCGTGGGCAAGCCGTAACCGAATTCCAGGCCCAGGAAAATGCGTGGCGCTCGGGCACACCCGTGCAGCGTCAACTTGATGCCCGTCGCCGTGAGACTGCAGCCGCAGCGCCGGCTCAGGTGGAGCAGGGCGACAACCTTCGTCTGGTTGCTGCTGAAACGGGTAAAAGTGAAGTCGGCAGTGATAGCGGCTCAAACAATAGGGCACTGGAAAACCAGTTGGCTCTTGTCAAGGAGCAACTGGATTCCAGCTTGCGCCAAAATCAGGACTTGAGCAGCAGGGTTGAAGAGCTCAATAGTCAGGTAGAAAAACTACAACGCCTGCTGGAACTAAAAAACACGCAGCTGGCCAGCTTGCAGGATATGGCCGAGGGCGAGGTTGCAGTTGCTGCTGAACCGGCAATAAATGAACCAGTGCAACAGGAAACAGTAGCCGCAGTTGAGCCGGAGACAGCTGTTGAGGAACCTGACCGTCTTGCTGCAGAAATTGAGCCGGCAGCAGCTGAAACGGTAGAAGCTGTTGAAGCTGAACTTGAACCTGTAACTGAACAGACTGCCGAACCCGTCGTAGTTGCAGAGCCTGCGCCGCAGCCGGCAGTGGTAGAAGCCAAGCCTGCACCTAAACCGGCGCCAGTTGTTTTTGATCCTGTTCCCGAACCAAAGAGTTTTCTTGATGAGCTGATGGAAAACCCGTTGCTTCTGCCAGGCGCAGGCGCAGGTGCCGCACTGCTGTTGCTGCTGTTGCTGATATCACGGCGCAATAAAGCCAAGCAGCAAGAAATATTGGCAGCAGAAGAAACAGATGACTTTGTAGCGCAGCCAGTAGACGGTTTTGCAGAAGCAGCAAGCTTCGATACGCTGGATGGCGTACTGGATGATCTGGCTACTGACGCGGAAGAACCAGCTGAGTTTGTTGATGTGCTGGCGGAAACACCGGCCAGCGCGACTGACCCGATAAGTGAAGCAGAAAACTACATTTCCTTTGGCCGGTTTAATCAGGCTATAGATGTGCTGTTGACGGCCATTGATGCCGAGCCGCAACGTCAGGACTTGCGCTTCAAACTATTGGAAGTGTATGCGGATCTTGAGGATCACAATGCATTTCAGGCGCAGGTCAGTGAGCTGAGTGCGATGGGTGTAGCCCAGTCCGAGCTGGATGCTTTGCGTGCACGCTTTCCTTATCTGATGGGTGAGGATGATGGCGGTTTGTCGTTGGATGACCTGATGCTTGATTTGCCGTCTGCAGCAGAACCGGCATCAGCGCAACAGCATGAAACCAGCGATTTGCTGAGTGATGATATTCCCGGGCTGGACGACTTGCTGGGTGAGATGTCAGTACCTGCCGAGGCACCAGCATTTGTAGAGCCGGAAGTGGCAGAAGCAAAAGCTGTCAGTACCGAACAGGACGAGTTTTCCAGCTTGCTGGAGGCTGTTGAAGCCGAGCTTGATGCAGATTTTAGCCTTGATACGGTTGAGCCAGTGTTAGAACTGCCGCCTCTGCAGGACCCAGCTGCCGAATTGAAAGAAGACAGTCTTGAATTGTCCGGACTGGATGATCTGAGCCTTGAGGGCTTGAGTCTGGATGAGAAAGAGCTGACTCTGGATGACGGCTTCTCACTGGATGACTTGCAGCTGGAAAGTTTTGCACCGACAGCAGAAGAACAGCCGGACTTTGATCTCGACTTTGACTTGTCCCAGCCTTTGGATGAGGCAGAGCAGCCAGCAGCTGAAGCACTCGATACCAGCGCGCTGGAATTGGAGCTGGAGTCTTTGGATGATAGCTTTGGCGAGCTGAAAGCCAATGTACAGGAAACGCTGCAAGCTCCAGTGGAGTCTGCAGCTGATCCGATGGCCGAGCTGGACCAGATGCTAGAGCTGGATAGCGACCTGGACTTGTCCACTCCAGAGTTGGCTGCAGCACCAGTCAATGATGGTGATGAGATGCTGGCTGAGCTGGATGACGACTTCAGCTTCCTGCAAGGGGATGATGAAGACAAAACCAAGCTGGACCTGGCTTCGGCCTGGATTGATATGGGCGATGTTGAAGGTGCCCGTGAAATTCTGGATGAAGTGATTCGGGACGGTGCTCCCGAGCATCAGGAGCATGCACGCGAGCTGCTGGCGAAACTGGTTGATTGATGAGTGCAGCAAAGGAACAAACTGCGGCAGTCGATATGACTGCCGCAGCCGTTTTCAGGATAGCGCTGGGCGTGGAATATAACGGCTCGGCCTATTATGGCTTTCAGTTGCAAAAAAGCGGTTTGCCGACAGTTCAGGCTGAATTGGAAAAAGCATTAACGCAGGTGGCTGGTGGAGAGCCGGTACGCCTGATATGCGCGGGTCGTACGGATGCCGGTGTGCATGCTTGCGAGCAGGTGCTGCACTTTGAGACCAGCGTGTTGCGTAAACCGGCTGGCTGGTTGTTTGGCAGCAACCGTTATTTACCCAAAGACATCAGCGTGCGCTGGGTGCAGCATGTGCCGGCAGCGTTTCATGCCCGCTTTAGCGCCCGACGCCGTCGTTATCGTTACGTAATTTATTCCGATCCGGTACGCCCGGCCTTATTGGGCGACGGTGTAACCTGGACCCACAAAGAGTTGGATGTTGGCCAGATGAATCAGGCCGCTCACTATTTGCTGGGCACACATGATTTTACTTCTTTTCGTGACAGTGACTGTCAGGCCAAGTCACCGGTGAAAACGCTGGATGGCATTTGTTTGACTCAATACGGTCGTTTTATCGTGCTGGATATTCGCGCTTCAGCTTTTTTGCATCATATGGTGCGCAATATTGCTGGTACCCTGATGAAAATTGGTGCTGGTGAAAAGCCGGTTGCATGGATGCAGCAAGTGCTGCAGGCAAAACAACGGGCAGCGGCAGGTGCGACAGCCCCGGCGTATGGACTTTATCTGGTACAGGTCGAGTATCCGGAAGAATTTGCTTTGCCGAAACGGCCACTGGGTCCGAATTTTCTGGGAGCCATGCCCGATGTATTTGCCGGAGACAACCAATGAACACCAGGGTAAAAGTGTGCGGAATTACCCGCCTTGAGGATGCGCTGGTCGCCGCAAATGCCGGTGCTGATGCGCTGGGCTTTGTTTTCTATGCGCCCAGTCCGCGAGCGGTTGAACCTGCCACAGTGGCGCAAATCATTCAGCAGTTGCCCGCGTTTGTGACTACTACCGGGCTGTTTGTAAATGCCACAGCCGGAAAAATCCAGGCTACGCTTGAACAAACCCGTCTGGACCTGTTGCAGTTTCATGGAGATGAAACACCAGAATTTTGCGAGTCGTTTGGCAGGCCCTACATCAAGGCGTTGCGCATGCAGCCGGGTGTCGACATTGCCGCGCTGGCGCAAACTTACACAGGTGCGCGTGGTATTTTGCTGGATACTTATGTGCAGGGCGTGCCTGGTGGAACCGGTCAGGCGTTTGACTGGCAGGATATTCCGGAAACTTTAGCCAAACCGCTGATACTCGCTGGCGGGTTGGATGTGGATAATGTGCGGCAGGCCATCGAACAAGTGTGCCCGTGGGCGGTCGATGTAAGTGGTGGCGTCGAAATGGAGCGGGGCATCAAGTGTGCCGAAAAAATCCGCGCTTTTATGCATCAGGTGTGTTGCAGATAAAATTCGGGTGTGACGGCAGGCTGGTTGATGCCGTCACACAGTTAGTTTTCAAACAAGATAAATCCTGCATGAGTTCCGGCAGGACAACACCCGTGTGCATCAAGGCATACAGGGTGCAACGAGGAGTATTAAACGGATGAGTAACTGGCTGGTTGATAAATTTATTCCCTCAATTATGCGTTCCGAGGTGAAGAAAAGTACCATTCCGGAAGGCCTGTGGCACAAGTGTCCGGCCTGTGAAGCTGTGCTTTATAAGCCAGAGCTGGAGAAAGCGCTGGATGTATGTACCAAGTGTGAGCACCACATGCGTATTGGTGCGCGCACCCGTTTGGGCATGTTTCTGGATGAAGACGGCCGCGAAGAAATTGCAGCTGATCTGGAGCCGGTTGATCGGCTCAAGTTCCGTGATAGCAAGCGTTACAGTGACCGCTTGAAAGCAGCACAAAAACAAACCGGTGAAACCGATGCGCTGGTTGCCATGAGCGGCACGCTGGAAGGCATGCCGGTAGTGGCTGCTGCGTTTGAGTTTTCCTTTATGGGTGGTTCAATGGGAGCAATTGTTGGCGAGCGCTTTGTTCAGGCGGCCAATGTGGCGCTGGAAAAGCGTTGCCCGATGATTTGCTTTTCTGCTTCTGGCGGTGCCCGCATGCAGGAAGCCCTGCTGTCACTGATGCAGATGGCGAAAACCTCTGCTGTAATCGCGCGCCTGCGTGAAGAAGGCATTCCGTTTATTTCTGTCCTGACTGACCCGGTATATGGCGGTGTATCTGCCAGTCTGGCCATGCTGGGTGACATCATTATCGGCGAGCCCAAAGCACTGATCGGCTTTGCCGGTCCGCGTGTCATTGAACAAACTGTTCGTGAAAAACTGCCGGAAGGCTTCCAGCGCAGCGAATTTTTGCTGGAGCATGGTGCCATCGACATGATCGTTCCGCGTGCTGAGTTGCGTCCACGTATTGGTGCGATCCTGCGTAAACTGGTCAATGCGCCGATGCAGGTGCGTCCGATTCTGCGCGAAGTACCGGAGCAACAGGCAGCAGAATGAGCGAACGTAGCCTTCAACAATGGCTAGGCTGGCTTGAGCAGCTCCATCCGACTGAAATCGAGATGGGGCTGCAACGTATTCGTGATGTGGCTGGGCGCTTAAAGCTGGGCAAGCCCGCAGACAAGGTGGTCACGGTTACTGGCACCAATGGCAAGGGGTCAACTTGTGCTTATCTGGCAGCTTTGTGTCGTGCGCAAGGCTTGCGTGTTGGCGTCTATAGCTCACCGCATTTTTTGCACTATAACGAACGCATTCAGGTTGAGGGTGAAGCAGCCAGTGATGAGTTGATCTGCCGGGCGTTTGGTGCCATTGAAGAGGTACGTGGTGACGTCAGTCTGACCTATTTTGAAATGGGCACTCTGGCTGCGTTTTGGGTGTTCTCCCAGGCGCAGCTTGATGTGGTTATTTTGGAGGTAGGACTGGGTGGACGACTGGATGCGGTCAATATTGTTGATCCTGACGTTGCTGTAGTGACCGGCATTGCACTGGATCATGCCGACTGGCTGGGTAATACCCGTGAAGATGTCGCACGCGAAAAAGCCGGTATTTTCCGTGCTGGCGTACCTGCTGTGTGCGGCGATCTTGACCCGCCACAAAGCCTGCTGGATCAGGCTGCTGAACTTGGTGCTCCGTTATATTTGCGTGGGCGGGACTTCGATCTGGGGCTGACTGATACCGAGTGGCACTGGCAAGGACAGGCTGCTAGCACAGAGAGCTTGACGCTGAAGGGCATGCCATTACCATCCCTGCCGGTGGAAAATGCTTCTGTGGCATTGCAGGCATTTGCCTTGCTTGGCTTGCCGCTGGATGAAAAAGCCGGAGTTGCTTTGCAGCGCACCCGCTTGACCGGTCGTTTACAGCAAATAAAGCTGCAAACGACGACAGGCGAGCGTCGTCTTGTTCTGGATGTGGCACACAATCCGCAGGCTGCGACCTATGTGGCCGACTGGCTACGGCAGCGGCCTCTCAAAGGGCAGCGTTACGCCGTATTTGGTGCATTGTCAGACAAGGACGTAGACGGTGTGCTGGTTGCCATGCGCGGCATGTTTGCTCGCTGGGATATTGCCGGGCTACCGACTTCACGCAGCTTTTCACTTGTTGAGCTGGAGCAGCATTTGCAACAGGCGGGTGAAACATACCAAACGCACGATGGCATTCAGGCAGCATTGCTTGCATGTCTGCAAGACAGTACCGCCGATGATGAAATCTTGGTGTTTGGTTCGTTTTTTACCGTGGCGCAGGCACTGGAATTTTTGTCGGCAAAAACAGTCGAACCAGTTGTGTAGTCATTTGACTGCCAGCTTTGTCAGCATGTGATTTTGCAAATCGGCCAGACATTGTCTGAAATTTCAGCCATGCCAGCTGCGTGCTTTGTCATCTGTAACCGATGGCCAGATCAGAATTTTTCAGGTGAATACAAATGAGTGAAACGGATAACAAATTCAAGCAGCGAATTATTGGTGCGCTGGTACTGATTGCGCTGGCGATCATTTTCTTGCCAATGCTGTTTTCCAGCAAGGACGAACATCCGTTGCCGCGAGTCGAAGTGCCAACGCCGCCAGCTCCCGTGATGCCGCCAGTGCCCGATATACAGGTGGAGCCGGTGCAGGTGCCCGAGCCAGTTGAAATTGAAGAGATTACATATGAGCCTGTTGCCGAGAGCGAATCAGAGTTTGTGCTGATTGAGAGTGAACCGGTCGTTGTGCCGCAGCCAGAGGTTATAGAGCCAAAAC